>CBDUEF010000320.1:0-3772 GCA_965366095.1 uncultured Cypionkella sp.
CGGCTTCATCAACGGCTGGTTCTTTCCCGGCGATATCTTGCGCCGCGAGGGGGAGCTTTATTTCACTCTGGGGCGCAGCAAGGACATCGTGAATTTCGGCGGCAACAAATTCTCGCTCGCCGAAGTGAGAAAGGCCCTGGCGTCGGCCTTCCCGCAGGCGACGATCGAGCCGATCGTGTTAAGCGACGCTGGCGGGCTGGAAGGTCTGGGTCTTGCCTATCGCGCGCCGGTGCCGGTGTCGGACACACAATTTGCGGCCGCCCTCACCGCTTTCGCCGGGCTTCGGGTGCTGCGCGCGCTTCGGCTTGACGCTCTGCCTTTGACCGATACCGGCAAGATAGACCCCGAGCAACTGCGGCGCCTGTTCTTTCAGGGATGAACGATGAAAAAGCCCGCTGCAATAGCCGCGGGCTTTTCAAACAGCAATGCTCTCAGGTTCAGAAACGGAACCCTACGCGCACCGAAACGGTCGTCATGTTCATTGAATCGACATAATTCGACGACGGATCGCCATATTCGTTTGTGCCGCGCGGTTTCAAATCGCGTGAGGTGATGTCGCCGCCCAGAAACCCGCGCGCGCCGATGGGGGCTTCGAACCCAACACCAATATTCATCCCACCGACCTTAGCCATGGTGCCGCTCCCGCTGCTCCAAGTGAGGCTACCCATGGAATAACCAAGCGAACCATAGACCAGCGTCTTGCCAAACACTTTGCCCAAGCGGCCCTTCACGTCGACCATGGGTTTGGTGCCAAAGTCGCCGTAAGCACCGGAAACATCGGTTCCTTGCGTTACCGCAAGCTCGCCACCATAGACCAATCCACTGGCCGAGACGACGTTATAACCCGCGAACACCGATCCAAGAGCGCTTCCACTGATCGAATATCCGCTGAACCCAAGGTCCACGCTGCCTGACGGGACCGCACCACCCACCCCGCCGTAAAAACCGTTTACGTCCTGAGCCTGGGCAGAGCTGGAGAACCCGGCAAGCAAAGCGGCTCCACTGCAAGCAAGCCGCATCGTCGTTTCAGCTTTTGACATATCATCCTCCAAAGGCATAGCTGCGATCACTGGGCAACAAATCACCTTTTACCTTCACAACAATGTGACATGGCGGCATCGGTGGAGCAAGTTCAATTCCCTCGAAGTTCTATTTGAAACGGCCACGCGCCTGATTTGTCACGATCAGATCAACCCGTGATTGTTTTTCCCTCAGTTTGGTCATGCTTGCGCGCGCGTCCGTCCTTCACCATCTGTATGCAGGCATTGCGATCAGCCTTGCCGTTGGCATTTCGGGGCAGGCTGTCTGCAAACAAGAATCGTTTTGGCACGGCAGACAGCCCGCCCAGCTTCATCAGGGCGATACGGGCCTCGGTCTGCACGTCGGTCCAATCGGCTTCGGGCGACAGGCTGAGAAAGGCGCGCAACTCTTCACTGCCGTCGGCCTTTGGCAACATGAAACAGATCGCATCGCGCACGCCAGGGAGGCCCATCAGCATAAAATCCATCAACTGCGCGTTCAGCTTTTGACCGCCCAGATTGAATTGCTCGTTGGTGCGGCCAGAAATGTGGAACTGCCCGTCAGCATCCCATTTCCCCAGATCGCCTGGATGGAACCATCCGTCGCGAAAACTTGCGGCTGTGGCCGTGGGCGCATTGAGATACCCCGGCGCAAGATAGGGGTTGGTGACCCTGATCTGGCCCTCCTGCCCCACGGGCAGCACAAGGCCCGCGTCGTCGACCACTTCGATCCTGACACCGGGCGCAAGAACCGTCCGGGACAGGATTTGCCCATTTGGGGCCAATGTCTTTACGTTCGACAAGGCGTTGAATCCCTCGGTCGAGCCATAGCCGACCCAGACCGCTTCAAACGATTGCAACAGCCGTTTTATCAGCATTTCGGGTGCCGGCCCGCCAGAAAGTTGGATCAGCGGCAGCTTAGGCTGCAAAACCACCTCGGCCAGCAATTTCTGCGCCTGCGCAGGTGACGCCAAGGCAAATTGCGCGCCCATCCCTGGCCAGTCCTTTGGCTCGGTCTCGGTCAGAACCGATCCGCCATGCAACAAGGCCGTCACCGCATAGGTCAGCCAGATCGGCGCGGTGATCGGGAACAGGCTGGCCATCCGCAACCCCCGCCAGTCCATCCTTGCCGCATTGGCCTCGATACGGGCCAACAGAACGCGATATGGCAAGCCTACCAACTTGGGTGTGCCGGTGGTGCCCGATGTTTGGCTGATCATCCAGACGTCTTCTGAAGTGCGAAAGCCCGCAAATACGGGTGGCTGAAAGCGGCCTTTGTCAGAATCCGCTGCGAACCACGTTTCGTCCAACCGCACGGTGCTGATGGCGGCGTTGCCCGGCAGGCTGCCGTCATCCAGAATGAGATCAATATCCAGCCGACCGCTTCCAACCAGATTGTCATGTCCAAAGACCCATCGCGCCCCAAGCAGAGCCGTCGCAAGCAATGTCGCCAGCGCGATAGAGGGATCCTGCGTGCGAACGGCAAGTGTCGATCCCGGACCCATCCCGCGCGCCTGCAATCCAAGCGCTATCGCGAGGCTGGCCTCTGCCAGTTGGCCGTGGCTTATGGTGGTCTCAGACCCGACGATTGCCGCAGATGCGGGAGAAAGCGCAACTGCCTGCAAATAGTGCAAGGCGATGTTGAATCCGGGCTGTGCAATCATGGAGTGAATCCGAACTGGGCGACATTTGGCAAGACGGTGAACTTTTCCGCTAACGACGTCAATCGCAGCAAAGGCAAAGGGTTCCATATCTGCCGAACCGCAGGTGTGATACTCGGCTGGGTGATGGCGCGCGCGGTGTGCAGCCAGATCGTCAGAATGGCCAGCCAAGGCGGCCGCAGTTTCAGGGCTTTTTCTGCCCTGGTGCAAGGCCATTGATGCCCGGTCTTTCACCGCGATGGAAAGAGCGTAATGATTTCAACGTCCTGAAGGGTTACAAGAAAACTCGGCTCGGCAGATGATTGCGCAATGGTGTTTCTTCCTCAGGACGATGCCGCCATTGACCTTGCGACTCTGTCATCTGGAGGGTTCTCGCGTCTCGACAGGGCCATGCCGTTTGCGGCAAGGTGCGCGGCCAGCGTCCCAACATCATCGGGCCGGTGAAGCGGCCATCAACAACGCGTCCCCTGGCCTTGCCGGCGGGCAGCGCGGCTAAGGCAGCTTAAATCCCGGTCGTCAACCTACCCTCATTGTTGCCACCCGCCCGGACAACCCCGTCGTTGTCGCCGACCAACGGGAAAACGCGCGCGACGCGTTCTCAAACAAACCTCTGTCCCAGGGATTGAGCGCCTCGCCAACACCGTGCGGCCCAGCCCATACGGCCTACGGAGCCGGCGCACCCCATATCGCCTCAAACTCGCGCCACTCGCCCTTGCTCATGCCGCTCTCGCCCTGTGGAACCACTTCTCCCGCCAAGCGCCGCTTCAACACCGCAATCGCTTTGCCACTCAGGGTTACACCCCCCATCCGGTAATCCTCGAAAGCGGCATAGGCGAGCGGAACCCAATCCGCGGTGATCCGCGCCATTTGCTCGGCGTAGACCCGGATTTCGTATTGCGCGTGGGTGTCGGCCCTAAGGCGCAAAAAGTGGAACAGGTTGTGCAGGTCGGTTTTCCAATACCACTGGGTGTAGATGTTCATCGGCAGGTTCATCCGGGCCAATTCGCGGGCAAGGCCCTGCTGGCCTTCTTGCGACAACATCTCCTCATAGTGATCATAGCTGCGCGCGGCGTCGGATTTGAGCAGCTCCAG
>CBDUEF010000321.1:0-3763 GCA_965366095.1 uncultured Cypionkella sp.
GGATCGTGGCTTTGGTGATCGCACTGGTGAACTGGGTGCAGACGGCGCGGGTGATCTATACCGAGACGACCTCGCTCGCGACACGGGATTTCATTGCGGCAGAGCGCACTTTGGGCGCGGGCACGGGGCGGATTCTGTTTCGCCATGTGCTGCCGCATCTTTTGCCCACCATTATCGTCTGGGGCACGTTGGGGATTTCCACCACAGTGCTGCTGGAAGCGACGCTCAGTTTCCTTGGCGTAGGCGTGCAGCCGCCCACCCCAAGCTGGGGCAATATCATCTTTGAAAACCAGACCTATTTCCAATCCGCCCCTTGGCTTGTTTTCATTCCCGGGGCCGCGATCATCCTGCTTGCGCTGGCGTTCAATCTGGTGGGCGACGCGTTACGAGATGTGCTGGACCCGACACAGCGGGGGCAAGAGTAATGATCGCCTATCTCGCCCGCCGCTTGGTGCAATCGCTGCTGATCCTGCTTGGGGTCAGCTTTATAACCTACCTTTTGCTGTTCGTGCTGCCCGCGGATCCGGTGCGCCAAATCGCTGGCCGTTCAGCCACACCTGAGACGGTTGCGAATATCCGGCGGGAGTTGGGGTTGGATCAGCCGTTTTTCATCCAATACGGCCGCTATCTCTGGGGCCTTTTGCATGGCGATCTGGGGCGCAGCTATCTGCAAAAGTCGCAAGTGGCCGAACTGGTTGCCGCGCGCTTGCCTGCAACGTTGCTTCTGATGCTGGGCGCAATTCTGTGCGAGTTGGTGATCGGGGTGGGCTTTGGCATCGTGGCGGCACTTCGGCGCGGATCATGGCTGGATCAAAGTCTGATGATGACCTCTTTCGTCACCGTCTCCGCGCCGCAATTCGTGGTCAGCCTGCTGATGCTTTACATCTTTGCGGTCAAGTTAAGCTGGTTACCCATCGGCGGCTATGGCAGCTTTTCCCATCTGGTGCTGCCTGCGCTGACTATGGGGATCCTCGGCTCGGGTTGGTATAGCCGGATGATGCGCTCGTCGATGATTGATGTGATGCGCGCCGATTTCATCCGCACCGCGCGCGCCAAGGGGCTGACCCGCGCCCGCGTGATCTTTGGCCATGCCCTGCCAAACGCGATCCTGCCGATCATTGCGATGATCGGCATCGACATCGGGATATTCATGGGTGGCATCGTGGTTGTGGAAAGCGTGTTCGGCTGGCCCGGCATCGGGCAACTGGCATGGCAGGCCATTCAGCGGGTGGATATCCCGATCATCATGGGGGTCACGCTGGTGTCGGCTTTGGCCATCGTGCTGGGCAACCTGCTGGCCGATCTTGTCACCCCGTTCATCGACCCCAGAATTAAGCTGAAATAACCGACCGAAAAACCAACAGGAGACAGCAAATGAAGAAACTGCTTGCGACCACCGCAGTCATGCTGGCCTTGGCGCTGCCTGCCATGGCTCAGGACTACACGCCCGATCCCAACGCCAAGTCGGGCGGGTCTATCGTGATTACTTACAAGGATGATGTGGCGACATTGGACCCCGCGATCGGCTATGACTGGCAAAACTGGTCGATGATCAAATCGCTGTTCGACAGCCTGATGGACTATGTTCCGGGCACCACCACCCTGCGCCCCGGTCTTGCCGAAAGCTATGAGATTTCGCCCGATGGTCTGGAATACACGTTCCATCTGCGCAAGGGAGTGAAGTTCCACAATGGCCGTGAGATGACGGCGGATGACGTGAAGTATTCGTTGGACCGGGTGACCAATCCAGCCACGCAATCGCCGGGCGCGGGGTTCTTTGGCTCTATCGCAGGCTATGACAAGGCGGGTGATGCGGGCCTATCGGGTGTTGCCGTCGTTGATCCGTTGACGGTGAAGATCACCCTGACCCATCCTGATGCAACCTTCCTGCATGTGATGGCGATCAACTTCTCCTCCGTGGTGCCGAAAGAAGAGGTCGAGAAATACGGCGCCGATTTCGGCAAACATCCAGTTGGAACGGGCGCCTATAAGATGACGGAATGGACGCTGGGTCAGCGGTTGGTGTTTGATAAAAACCCCGACTATTGGATCAAAGGCATTCCCTATCTGGATCAGGTCGTCTTTGAGGTAGGACAAGAGCCGGTCGTAGCACTGCTCCGGTTGCAAAAGGGCGAAGTTGACGTGCCCGGCGACGGCATTCCACCGGCAAAGTTCACCGAAGTGATGAGCGATCCGGCGCAGGCGGCGCATGTCGTCCAAGGTGGTCAGTTGCAGACTGGCTATATCACCTTGAACGTCACCACCCCGCCGTTCGACAAGCTGGAAGTGCGCCAAGCGGTGAATATGGCGATCAACAAAGATCGCATCGTGCAGATCATCAATGGTCGCGCGGTGCCCGCCAATCAGCCGCTGCCGCCCTCGATGCCGGGCTATACCAAGGATTACAAAGGCTATCCCTTTGATGTCGACGGCGCGAAAAAGCTGCTGGCCACGGCTGGTTTGCCTGACGGGTTCGAAACTGATCTCTATGTGATGAACACCGACCCGAACCCGCGTATTGCCCAAGCGATCCAGCAAGATCTGGCCGCAATCGGCATCAAGGCCAATATCCGCTCGCTGGCGCAGGCCAATGTGATTGAGGCTGGCGGGGCGGGCACGGCTCCGATGATCTGGTCGGGTGGCATGGCCTGGATTGCCGACTTCCCCGATCCGTCGAACTTCTACGGCCCGATCCTGGGCTGTTCGGGGGCCGAAGCGGGCGGTTGGAACTGGTCGAAATACTGCAACAAGGATCTGGATGCCAAAGCGGTGGCCGCCGACAGCATGTTCGATCCGGCCAAATTCGACGAACGGATGAAGGCGTGGTCTGACATCTATATGGGTGTGATGAAGGATGCGCCTTGGGTGCCGGTGTTCAACGAGGAACGCTACACCATGAAGTCTGATCGCATGGGCGGCGCGGATGATCTTTACGTCGATCCGGTGTCGATCCCGGTGAACTATGACTACGTTTGGGTCAAACAGTAATGTGCAAGGCCTGTAACTATACCATCCACGGCGCGCAGCACCACTTCGGCTGGGACAATTCCCTGTCGCCGGCTCTGCGCGCCGAACCGGGGTCTACCATCCGGTTCAACTGTCATGACTCATCGGCGGGCCAACTTGGCCCGTCGTCTACCGTGACCGATGTGGTCGCGCTTGATTTTGGCAAGATCAACCCCGTCTCGGGGCCGATCTATGTCGAAGGGGCCAAGCCTGGCGATGTGCTTAAAGTCACGCTCGACAGCTTTGCGCCGCAACCCTTTGACGGGCGCGGCTTTGGCTGGACGGCGAATATCCCCGGCTTTGGCCTGCTGGCGGATCAGTTTCTGGATCCCACGCTGAACGTCTGGTCCTATGATCCCTCCAGCATGGCCCCGGCGCTTTGGGGCAAATCGGCGCGCGTGCCGCTGAAACCTTTTGCCGGCACCATCGGCGTGGCTCCGGCGGAAAAGGGGCTGCACTCGGTCGTGCCGCCCCGCCGCGTTGGCGGAAATCTCGACATTCGCGATCTGACAGCGGGGGTTACGCTTTATCTGCCCATCGAGGTGGACGGCGCCCTGTTCAGCGTCGGCGACACCCATGCCGCCCAAGGCGATGGCGAGGTGTGCGGCACCGCGATTGAAAGCCCGATGGATGTGGTGCTGACGCTTGATCTGATCAAGAACACGCCCTTGAAGACGCCGCGCTTTACCACCCCCGGCCCAGTAACGCGCCATCTTGACGCCAAGGGATACGAAGCCACCACCGGCATCGGCCCTGA
>CBDUEF010000322.1:0-3762 GCA_965366095.1 uncultured Cypionkella sp.
TAGGCCTGCCGCCAGCGTTCATTCTGAGCCAGGATCAAACTCTCAAGTTGAAAGTACCGAAGTACTATCCTTGACGTCGAACCTTCGCACATCTGCCTATACTCGGAACGAATATAGGTCTTAACAATTCATGTGCTCGTGTCTCCAAAGAAACAAGAACCCACAAACCGTGAAGCTTTACCAGGTCATCGGTAGCGCGGTTAAACCACATTCCCTGCTGGTCAGATATGCTACGATTAAAACGCCGATGCGCCCAAACCGCCCACATATCTCTTCATATAATTCAATTTTCAAAGAGCGCGGACACAAAACAAACAGCACACCCGAACCTCGGGCGTATCTGCCGTCGTGCCTCCAGATTTTCAGTCCCGCGATCTTCGTCGCGACTTCCGCTTTCGTTTCGTCGCATCGCTGCGTCTCTTCGTCTTCGGTGAGGGGTATTTAGGCCGGGGGCTTGAAGGTCGCAAGAGGAAAAGACGCATATCTTGAAAGTTTTTTGCGAACCCCAACAATTACAGGGTTTTTTGAAGCGTCTAATCGCCTGCCCCACAGCCAGATCGCCGTTTCGAGACCGTTTCAGCACGCAGAATCACCCGAATCTCACCGATCAAAGTGATTCTGAGGGCGTGAAAAACCGCTCAGGTCACCGATTCCGCCTGATAGCTGACCCGTCCCCCGGCAATCGTCAGCGCGATTCCCGTAGCGCCGATGCTTGGGGCGGGGATCGATTCGATATCCCCGTCGATCAGCACCAGATCGGCAGCCATCCCCGGGCGCAGCATTCCGATCTGCCTCTCCATATGCGCAGCCCAGGCCCCGCCCGCAGTATAGGCGTAAAGCGTTTCCATCAGGCCCAGCCGCTCATCGCGCCCGCCTTTGAACGGCACCCGCGTCAGCGCCGCCTGAATCCCGCGCATCACCGACACATCTGTTACCGGCCAATCCGAGGCATAGGCGATCTTTGCCCCGGCATCGCCCAATGATTTCCATTGATAGGCATCAACCCAACGCTCGGGCGAAAACACCACCTCCATCGACGACAGCGGGAAATCCATCACCCCGGGTGCATGCGGCGGCTGCACGCTTGCCGTAATGCCCAGCGCGCCCAGCCGCGCCACATCGGCGCGGTCGATCAGCTCGATATGCTCGATCCGGTGGCGCATATCGCGCAGGCCGTTGGCCGCGCCCGCCGCCTCATAGCCATCAATCGTGACCTGTACCGCGCCATCGCCAATCGCATGCACCGCAATCTGCAAGCCGCGCCGGTCGATCTCGGCGCAAATCTCTTTGAACCGCGCAGGCTCAAACAGCGGCTCACCGCGCGCCTGCGTGCCGGGATAATCATGCAACATATAGGCCGTGCGGCTATCGACCACGCCGTCCATGAACATCTTCACAAAGCCCGAACTCACCCATTCGCCCGCGAACTCCGCCGTCATGGCGCTTGCACGCTCCAACTCGGACAGCTCCATATGTGGCTTGAAGTGGAACGGCACCTTGACCCTTGCGGTCAAGCGCCCCTCGGCCTCCATTTCGGACAGCAGCACGCAGGTATAGCGGTTGCCGTCCATATTCACCATCGAGGTGATCCCATGCGCGGCGCAATGCGCCAGCCCCGCCGCGATCTTGTCCTTGTCGCGCGCGCGCTGTGCCGCATCCGGCCAAGGCACCGGCTCGCCCCCCGTGGCAATGCCCAACTGCAAATGCGCCTCGCCGCCCAGCGCCAGAATCGGGCCAAAGGCCTCAAACTCGCGCAACTCGCCGGTGGCTGTGCCGTCCGGCCCCATCACCACCTCATGCCCATGCGGCATCACCGCGCCCTGCAATATCCCCGCCGCGCGCAGGGCCGCCGTATTTGCCCAAACCGTGTGATGATCGGGCGACATCATTGCAATCGGGCGATCCGCAATCACCCGGTCCAGATCATGCCGCGTTACTGGCGCGTCCAGAATCTCGTAGCTCGCGCCTTGTGCCATCAACAGGGCTGCCTGCGGGTTCGCCGCTGCATAGGCTTCAAACGCCACTTTCAACACCGCAAACCCATGCACCCCGCCCAGTTGTAACTGCGTCAACTCGGCCCCGCCCAGCACCAGATGCAAATGGCTTTCGACAAAGCCCGGCAACAGACTGCGCCCGGCAGCATCCACCGTCCGGCACCCCGGCCCGGCCAGCGCCTGCACCTCGGCGTTGCTCCCCACCGCAAGAATCCGGCCAGCGGCAACGGCGACAGCCTCGGCCCTTGGGCGCTCCGGGTCCATTGTCAGCACATTTGCGTTCGTGATGATCAGTTCGGCCAGCATTTCATCTCCATTCTGCCCAGCGCCGTGAAAAGCGCGACATATCCCGGCCACTCACGCGGCGCTTGATTGATTCCCTGCCCCATATGATCAAATCCGCGCGCGCTTGTCAGCCGATGCTTTGGCACATTCACGCTTTCCCTGCGGCGCGGGCTTGACCAAAGCCCGCCCATGGGCCCTTATCCGCTCTAGACCACTTGCATTGACCCCCATCAGGGAATCCAAAATGTTTTCGAAAACTGCCGAACCCGCTATGCCACCAACCCGCCCGACAACCGCCCCGGCCAGCGCTCACCGCTCAACCCTCGCCCCGGATATCAAGATCACCGGCGAAATCACCTCGACCGGAACGATCGAGGTTTTGGGCGAGATTGATGGCAGCGTGACGGCCAGCACCCTGATCGTCGGGGCCGAGGGCCGGATCGCAGGCTCGGTTTCGGCGGAAACGGTCGAAGTCAAAGGCCGGCTGGACGGGCAGGTTTCCTGCCGCAGCTTTACACTGCGCGCGGCGGCTCAGGTTACCGCAGACGTGAATTATACCACGCTGGTGATCGAGAATGGCGCAACCATCGAAGGCCGCTTTACCCTCGGCAAGGTTTAACCCAGCGGGCCTTATCTGGGCGGGATTGAAAATGTCAGACTGGCGCGCGCCGCCGGGTCTGGCTGCCCCTCGCTGTAAATCAGCACATCCCCCACCGCCAAAACCCGCCCCAGCTTTAATATCCGCGCCTCGGCCAGCAAATCCGCCCCTGCGGCAGGTTTGCGCATGAAATCGACCGAGCCGCTGGTGGTCACCGTCAAGGCCTTGGGGCCGATCCGCGCCAGAATCGCCAGATACATCGCCACATCGGCAAGGCTGAAGATCGCCGTGCCCGACACCGTGCCACCGGGGCGCAGATGCCGCTCGGCCACCTTCAGCCGCAGGCACAGCCCCGCCACATCGGCGCGCTCAACGGTGAAATCCCCCGCCGCCTGCCCGTATTCGCGCGCCAAAAACGCCTGCAATTCGGCCACTGTCATCATGGCCGCCCCTTACAGCCCATAAAGCGCGCCGAACTTCGCCTCCAGATAGTCCAACAACGGCGCCTCCGTCGGTTCAAACCCGCAGGCCACCGCAATCGTCTCATGCGGCCTGCGCAACCCGCCATGGCGTTGCAGGTTTTCGCGCAGCCAGCCCGTCGCCCCCGCCGTCTCACCCCGCGCCAGTTGCGCCTCCAGATCCGGCACCGCCGCCCGCATCGCCTTGTTCAGACAACCCGCATAGACATTGCCCAAAGTATAAGTCGGGAAATAACCGAACAGCCCCACCGACCAATGCACATCTTGCAACACCCCATGGCTGGGCCGATCCACCGCCACGCCAAAATCGGCCAGAAACCGATCGTTCCACGCGGCCTCAAGATCGCCCACGGCCAGATCGCCGCGCATCAAGGCGCGCTCAAGATCAAAGCGCATCATGATATGC
>CBDUEF010000323.1:0-3761 GCA_965366095.1 uncultured Cypionkella sp.
GGTTGCTCTCGGCGGTTGTCGGGCCGGATTTGGTGAAACTGACCGCCAATCAATTCGTGATCCCGTTTCTTGGCACCTATCTTACGGTGATTGCGCTGAATTTTGTCGGCGTGTTCCTGTTTGGCCTGCTGAAAATCCCCACGCCGCCGGTTGCCGCGCCCGGAGCACATCTGGGCCGCAGCCGGATGGAATTGATCCGCACCCCGCGTGTGGCCGTGGCGGTGATCGTGGCCACGGTGTCCTATGCGCTGATGAATCTGGTGATGGCCTCATCGCCCCTGGCCGTGGTGGGCTGCGGCTTCCATACGTCTGATGCCGCCAATGTGGTCACCGCCCATGTGCTGGCGATGTATGCGCCCAGCTTTTTCACCGGCGCGATCATCGCACGCTTTGGCGTCGAAAAGGTCATGGCGACCGGCCTTGTGATCCTTGCCGGAGCCGGAGCCGTTGCCATTTCAGGCGTAGAGCTGTCGAATTTCTTCATCGCACTGATGCTTTTGGGTTTTGGCTGGAACTTTGGCTTTATCGGAGCCACCACCATGCTGACCGGCGCAATCGCCCCGTCCGAGCGCGGCCGGATGCAGGGGCTGAATGATCTTGTGGTCTTTGGTGGGGTGACGATGGCCAGCTTTTCCTCGGGCGGTTTGATGAACTGCTCGGGCGGAACGGTGCAGTCGGGTTGGCAGGCCGTCAACATGGCAATGCTGCCGTTTTTGGTGCTGGCCGGGGGCGCGTTGATCTGGCTGGCGCTGCGGCCCAAAGAGACGCGCGGTTGAAAACAAGGACGCTCCGCGGGGAGTATTTGGGCAAAGTGCAAATGGCAGGGTTAACGACTCGTGAACAACGGTCTGCAAAGCATTGATTTCATGTGATCCGTTTGCAGCGCACATGTGCGCGCACAGCAAAAGCTTTGCCCTGCTGGCGGCCCATCCTACCAGCGCCCCGTGCTCGCCTGCCAAAGCAACCGCCCGCGCTGGGCAAAAGGCGAAAGCCCCATCGTCCCGTCGGCCACCCGCTCTGGCTCGGTGACAATCTGGCGCAACAGCCCCTCAGCCTGCCACGCCGCCAACAACGCCGGCCCCGCCGACCCGATGGCGTGCCGCCCCTTGCGCGCCTCGTCCAATCGCTGCAATCCCCGCAAGGCCAAATCGCGCACCGCCCCGCGCCGCCCATCCACCAAGGGCCGCTTGCCCCGCGCCTCCAATTCTGGAACCGCCCGCAGATAATTGGCCAAGCCCGCAGCCCAGCCCACCCCGCGCGCCACCGACTCGCTTTTGGCAGCGGCCCCACAGGCCAGCGCGGCCAGCCACATCAACCCGCCCGAAGTATCCTCAAGATAGCTGTCCATCGCCGCCTGATCCTCAAACGGTTCGGCATAGATATCCCAAACCCGCGCAGCGCCCATCGCCTCCAGCACCGGAACCGGCAAGCCCGCCTGATGGATCAGATCATAGAGCGGCCCCGCCACCTCATGCGCGCGCGGGCCAGGCTCTCCCACCACATCGCGCCACCATTGCAGCCGCATCTCGGCGATCATCGGCTCTTTGGTCACCCAAGGCGCGCGGGCCAGTTCCAGATTATAGGCGTAAAGCACGAAGAGCCGCCCCCGCAGCGCAACCGGTGCCGCCATCACCGCACGAAACCGGTCAGGGTCGCCGCGTTCGACCAAAGCCGCACAGGCGTCAATGCTCATGGGCCAGACGCCCCGGTCGCCGCATCCAGAATCTTGCGCTGGAAAGCCAACAGGGCCTGCTCGGGGCAATTGGCCGAAACCTTGTCAAACCCCGTTACCGGCGGGGTGACCGACACCAATTCGGTGCCGTAATCCAGGCAGTCATAGCTGTCGGCCTTGCCCTTCATCGCCCGACGCAGATGCGGCCCCTCGGCCCGGATGATCGCCAGCGCCGCCTGATAGGCCCCCGGATGCCCTTGAACGCTGTTGCGGACGGTCTTGCCGTTGGGGTTGGTCTGTTCGCTGGACAAGGTGTCGTTGGCATAGATCAACGTGCGGGACGAGCCAGCAAAGCCGCCGCCACCATAAACCTCGATCACCGGCGTATCTAGCGGAGGTGTCGCCGTCTCCACACAGGCTGCAAGCAAAACCAATGCCCCAAGGCAGACCAGCCGTTTCATCCCACGACTCCCGCCGTATCGCGCACGAGTTTCCAGTTGATCGCATCCAACAGCGCCTCGAAACTGGCATCGACGATATTGGCCGACACGCCAACGGTAGACCAACGCCGCCCTTGCGCATCCTCGCTGTCAATGATCACCCGAGTCACCGCCTCGGTGCCGCCTTGGGTGATCCGCACCTTGAAATCAACCAGCCGCAGATCGTCGATCATGCCCTGATAGGGGCCCAGATCCTTGGCCAGCGCCTTCGATAGCGCATTGACCGGCCCGCGATCGGTGCCGCTTTCATCCATGCTTTCCGAGACCGACAGCATCTTTTTATCGCCGATCTTCACCACAACCACGGCTTCCGACAGGCTAACCACCTTGTCATATTTGTTCTTCCTGCGCTCCACCGTCACCCGGTAGCGCTTGATCTCAAAGAACGTGGGCATCAGCCCCAATTCGCGCCGCGCCACCAACTCAAAGCTCGCCTGCGCGCCGTCATAGGCATAGCCCTGATCCTCGCGCTCTTTCACGATTTCCAAAATCCGCCCCAAGCGCGGATCGCCCGCCGGAACCGCAATCCCCGCCGCCGCCAGCCGTGCCCTCAGGTTCGATTGCCCGGCCTGATTCGACATCGGAATCACCCGCTCATTGCCCACCAGATCAGGGGCAATATGCTCATAAGTGGTCGGGTCTTTCAGAATAGCCGAGGCATGCAGCCCCGCCTTATGGGCAAAGGCACTCGCCCCCACATAAGGCGCCGAGCGCAGCGGCACCCGGTTCAGAATATCATCTAAGCCCCGCGACAGCCGCACGAGGCCCGCAAGCGCCTCGGAAGTAACCCCGGTTTGCAGGCGGCTGGCAAAGGGTTCCTTCAACAACAACGTCGGGATCAAAGTCACCAGATTGGCATTGCCACAGCGCTCGCCCAGCCCGTTCAAAGTGCCTTGAATCTGCCGCGCGCCCGCCTCGACCGCAGCCAGCGAATTGGCCACCGCATTGCCGGTATCGTCGTGGCAATGGATGCCCAACCGGTCGCCGGGGATGCCGCTGGCAATAACCTCGGCCACCACACGCCCCACTTCCGAGGGCAAAGTGCCGCCATTGGTGTCGCACAGCACGATCCAGCGCGCCCCGGCCTCATAGGCTGCGCGTAGGCAAGACAGCGCGTAGGCCGGATTGGCGCGGTAGCCGTCAAAGAAGTGCTCCGCATCAAACAGCGCCTCGCGCCCCTTGGCCACCACATGTTTGAACGAAGCCGCAATCGCCTCGCGGTTTTCCTCCAATGTGACGCCAAGCGCTGTGGTCACATGAAACTCATGGCACTTGCCGACCAAACAGACCGCAGGCGTCCCCGCATCCAGCACCGCCGCCAGCACATCATCATTCTCGGCCGAGCGCCCCACCCGCTTGGTCATGCCAAAGGCGGTCAGGGTGGCGCGCAGCTTCGGCACTTGCGCGAAAAACTCCGAGTCGGTCGGATTGGCCCCCGGCCAACCGCCCTCGATATAATCAACGCCCAAAGCCTCCAGCGACGCAGCAATCTGCAGCTTTTCAGCGGTGGAAAACTGCACGCCTTGGGTTTGCTGGCCGTCCCGCAGGGTGGTGTCGAAGAGATAGAGACGGTCGGGGGTCATCGGATT
>CBDUEF010000324.1:0-3753 GCA_965366095.1 uncultured Cypionkella sp.
CCTTGACCCTGCATCATGCCTTCAAAGCGGTTCCAGCTGTCCGGGCTGATCAGCTCACCGTTTTCGAGGTAGGGGGCGGCGGCCCAGCCATGTATCCAGCCGACCACATCAATCGGCGCGGGTTCGAGAAACACCCGTTTGATATTCACGCCCACCGGGCCATCCAGCCGCCAATAGGGCACCAGCTTTTCGCCGTTTAACATCGCCTCAAGATCGCTCAGCACGGCCAGCCAATTGGCGGCGGTTTCGGGGGGCAGGTCAAGGCCGAGCGCGGATTTTTGCCGCGCATTGGGCAGCCATTCGTTTTGATCATCGGCCTCGGCATCCACCAGCGTCCAAAAACGGCGGTTGTCTTCGACCATGGCCAGCAGATGATCGCGCGCGGCCGCCATGCGGGGGGCGTTGGGGGTTTGGTGCAGCATATCAAAGACGGTGGCAAAGACATCAAACCCATCGGGGGCGGTGGCATCCATGCCAAAGATCGGGTCGGGGGCCATGGTGCCGAGGGATTCCATTTTCGCGCGGCCCTGCATGATCTTGGTGACCGCTGGGGTGGGATCATAGGCAAGGATCATTTCCGACATCCCAGCCAAAAGATGGCTATAGGCCGAAAGCCACGCCGCATCGGCCACATCAAAGCGCACCGTCGGGGCCGGGCTGTTCGGGTCGCGCGATTGCCATTGCCAGCCCAACAGGAGCGGGCCGAGGACATCAAGCATATCTTCGCCCGGATCGCGGGTATGGTTGGCGTTGATGTCGAACCAGAGGTCGGCAAATTTGATCTCGACGCCGAAATCGGAGGTATCGGGGATTTCTGCCAGCGGCGCGCGGGCGGCGTCCATGGTGGTGGTGATATCGGTGAAAAGGCTGGTGAAAAGCGCCGGATCAAAGGGCGCAGGGGTGGGGTTTTCCGGCAGGCGGGTGTTCAGCATCGGCAACATGCCGCTGCGGTCGGTAAAGCCCGAGGCCCAGCGCAGTTGCATCGTATGCTCGACCGCCGAGAGAAACCGCACCCCGCCAAGGGCAAAGCGATCGGCATCGCTGGGGGAGGCCAGCGCAGCAAGCCGGGATTCGGTGGCACCAAGGCCGGTGCGGCCCAACTCTTCGCTGAGGGTTTCGGCAGAAAGCGGGGAGGCAAAGAGGGCAAGGGCTATGAGGGCGCGCATGGGAAATCCTTATGATAAATGCGGCAAGGATGGCGCGAACCGGGGTGCAATGCAACCTTTTAGCCGTGGATGAACAACCTTTGTCCACGCGGCAGGCGGGCGTCATTCAGGGTCAGCGGCAATCGGTGTTTCGCACCCAGGGCAAGGATATCGGCGGCGGCATGGTGATAGGGCGCGCGGCTGGCATGGGTGACCACGCCGTCGGGCTGGCGGTGGCTGAGCGCCGGGTTTGGCGGCGCGAGAAAGGCGGTGAAAAAGAACCGTTGCAGCTTGGGGAAATGCGCGCGGATTTGGCCAAGCGCGCGGTTGAGGTGATCAAGCGGCAGATGGGTGAAGACGGCGAAGGCGATGGCATGGGTGATGGTGTCGGGCAGGCCAGTCAGGGTGAAATCGGGGTCTTCGATCAACTGATCTTCGGGCAGGCGGGCAGGATCGGCCAACTCTTTGGCGCGGCCTGTGCGCATCAGCGCGCCCGAAAGATCGGTGGCCCAGTAATGGCCTTGGTTCAGATAGGGCACGGCCTTGCAGCCCAGCCGCAGACTGCCCGCGCCGATGTCGAGCAGGTGGTGATGCGGCAACAGGCCCTGGCCTTGCAAAAGCGCCATTTGCAACCGCCCGGTTTCCTCCCACCGCCCGCCGACGATATCGCGGTGGCGGCCTTTGGCGAGCGCCTGCGCGTAGAAACCGGGTTTGTGATAGGGCGAGATTGCGCCTGTTGAAGCGGTGTCGGGGGTTTCACACCCCCGTCGCTGACGCGACTCCCCCGTGGGATATTTGGACGATGAGGATGAGGTCACGGCTTGGCGGCGTGCTGCACCAAAGCAAGGGCGAAATCGGTGGCCTGTCCCATATCCTGCACCGAAATCCACTCCAGCGGCCCATGGATATTTTGCATGCCGGTAAAGAGGTTGGGCGTGGGAATGCCCATCTCGGTGAGCCGCGAGCCATCGGTGCCGCCGCGGATGGGCACCGAGATCGGCTCGATCCCGATGGCGCGGCAGGCCTCTTGCGCCAAAGCAACCGGGGTCATGTCTTTTTCCAGCCAATAGCGCATGTTACGGTATTGTTTGGTGAGAGTGCAGGTGATTTCCGCACCCGGCTCTGTGGCGGCAAGGACCGTGCAAAGCTGCTGCAACAGCGCGCCTTTGGCGGCCAGACCGTCCCGCTCGAAATCACGCAAGATAAAGCGCAAGGTGCATTCGGCGGCGGTGCCCGAAAGGTCGGTCAGGTGGATAAAGCCCTCACGGCCTTCGGTATTTTCCGGGGTTTGGTTGGCGGGAAGCGCAAGGATGATCTTGGCGGCAAGGTGCAAAGCGTTGATCAGCTTGCCCTTGGCCGAGCCGGGATGGATCGAGACGCCAGTGATTTTCACCGTGGCGGCATCGGCGGAGAAGCTTTCGTATTCCACCTCGCCCACGGCACCACCGTCAAAGGTATAGGCGAAATCGGCGGCAAGATCGGCGGGCAGGCGGGAGTGGACGCCGCGCCCGATCTCTTCATCCGGGGTAAAGGCGATGCGCAGCGGCGGATGGGCAATTTCGGGATGGGCCAGCAGGTGGCGCGCGGCGGTCATCAGGATGGCGACGCCGGCCTTGTCATCGGCCCCCAGCAGGGTAAGGCCAGAGGCGGTGATGATGTCATGCCCCTGTTTGGTGGCAAGATAGGGGAAAGCCTCGGGTGTCAGGCTGAGCGCGGGGTTATCAGGATAGCTGATCGCGCCGCCGTTATAGCCCTTGATCAGCCGGGGTTTGACGCCGGTGGCATTGAATTGCGGCGCGGTATCGACATGGGCCAGCAGGCCAACGGTTGGCCCCGCCGCCGTGCCGGGGATGGTGGCCAACACCGTGCCATATTCGGTAAGCGTGACATCAGAGGCACCGATTTCGATCAGTTCGGCCTGCAGCAGTTTCAAGATCGAGAACTGGATATCGGTTGAGGGGGAGGCGGCGCTGTCCTCATCGCTTTGGCTGTCGATCGCGGCATAGCGGATCAGGCGGGTGGCGAGTTCTTCGTGGAAATCGGACATTTTGGCCTCCGGTTGGGTGGGCGGATTTGTGGCCTTGGTGCAGAGGGTGTCAAGATGGCGAATGCAGGAGAGGCGCTGCGCAGGGGGCGCTAACCTTCAGCGCGTTTCCACTTCAGAACGCCCCGCGCGGGCCGTCCATCAAACATCGGGTGCGAGGTCTCGGGGGTCATGATCGTCAAGATACCATCGGTCAGCGCAAAAGTTCTGGCCTGTTCATGTCCCAGCCAGCCGGGATTCCATGCCACCTCGACCGTGGTGATGATCTGATCCGCCTCGATACGAAACGGCCCCGCATAGGCGAGGGCGCTTTTGAACAGCGCGGCCTCGCTGTCACTGGCTTGGCGGCCCTTGGCGGTGATGAGGGCGATCAGCCGATGGTCTGGCGTCATCACCAGAGTGCCCATCGGATCAGTCCCGAACATATCGCGGCTGTCCAGAGTGTCACTGGTGACGAATTGATGCGAAATCAGGGTCCAGCTGCCGAAGAGGGTGTCCTGTGACATAGTCTTGCCTTTGCAGGGTCTGCGGGGCGGTGTTTTTGTTGCAGGTGCAGATTAGGGG
>CBDUEF010000325.1:0-3743 GCA_965366095.1 uncultured Cypionkella sp.
CCTTTGATCCAATACGCAATTGATGAGGCACGGGCGGCGGGGATTAAGGAATTCATTTTCGTCACCTCTCGCGGCAAATCAGCCTTGGAAGACTATTTCGACTCCGCCCCCGAATTGGAAAGTGCCCTGCGCAAGGCCGGCAAGGATGCGCTGCTTGAGACGTTGAAAGACACCAATATGGATTCAGGCGCGATTGCCTATGTCCGCCAAAACCGCCCCCTTGGTCTTGGCCATGCGGTCTGGTGCGCGCGGCGCTTGATCGGCAATGAACCCTTCGCTGTGCTGCTTCCCGATGACGTGATCGCGGCGGAAAAACCCTGTTTGCAGCAGATGATCGAGGCCTATGAGCAAACTGGCGGTAATATCGTGGCGGCGATGGAAGTTTCGCCCGAGCGGGCCTCAAGCTACGGTGTTCTTGATATTGGCGAAGATATGGGCTCGATTGTTCGGGTCAAGGGGATGGTTGAAAAACCAAAACAGGGTGAAGCGCCGTCAAACCTTGCAGTCATCGGTCGCTATATCCTGTCGCCCAAGGTGATGACCAATCTGAACAAGATGAAGCAGGGCGCTGGCGGGGAAATCCAACTTACCGATGCGATTGCCGAGGATGCCAAGGCGGGCAAGGTCTATGGCTTCCGCTTTCGTGGTCAGCGCTATGACTGCGGCTCCAAGGCCGGGTTCTTGCAGGCAACGGTTGCTTTCGCGCTTGCCCGTCCCGATTTGCGTGATGAATTCGGGGCCTATCTGAATGACATGCAGGCGCTGCAAAAAGCGGCGCAATAGGCCATGACGGCGCGGCTTCTGGATCTGACCCGGCTGGTGTCGCGGTTGGGGCGGGGGCCAATGACTGGCGTTGATCGGGTCGAATTCGCCTATCTTGACCATTTGCTAGGCCTGAAAACCCCGCTTTTTGGCCTCGTGCGCACAAGAATCGGCTTTGCTCTGCTTGATCGGGCCGGAGTCGAGGCTTTGGCCCGCAGGTTTTGCGGCGAAATCCCTGTCGGCAAGGCGGGTCTTATCGCGCGTTTGTCCTATCCCAATTCGCCACAGCGCGCGGGCGCGGAAACGCTGGTGCGGCAGCTGGCCATGGCGCGCTGTTCGCGGATTGGTCTGGCGCGGCTGCTGCGGCGATTTCTGCCGCAAGGGTCCAGCTATTTGAATGTCGGCCATGCCAATCTGACGTCGCGCACCCTTGCGGCAACTGCGCAAGCGGGCTGCAAAATCGCGGTGCTGATCCATGATACCATCCCGTTGGATTACCCACAGTTCTGCCGCGCCGACACCATCCCCGGTTTCAAACGCAAAATCGCGGCGGTCGCCCAGCAGGCCGATCTGGTGATCCACAGCAGCCATGATGCACGCAGCAAAACCGAACATCACTTTAACGCGGCCGGGCGGGTTCCTCCGGCTGTGGTGGCAAATCTAGGGGTGCCGATTGTCGCTCCGGGCGTGCTTCCAATCGGTTTTGAACCGCTGCCACCCTATTTCGTTACCCTTGGCACCATCGAGCCGCGCAAGAATCATGCGCTTTTGTTGGATGGCTGGGCGGGCCTGTCAGAACCGCGCCCAAGACTGGTTATTCTGGGTGCGCGTGGGTGGAACAATGACGCTGTTTTCGCCCGCCTGGACGCTGCAAAAGGCGATCCCTGCATCCTTGAGTTCCCCGGCCAGGATGACGCAACTGTCGCCGCTTTCCTGCTTGGTGCGCGCGCTTTGCTGTTTCCCAGCCATGCCGAGGGCTTTGGTTTGCCGCCAATTGAGGCCGCGGCCCTTGGAGTTGCTGTTATTTCTGCCGATTTGCCGGTAATCCGTGAGCTTCTGGGCGACAAGGCCGTTTACCTGAACCCATCTGACAGTTATTCTTGGATGGAAACAATTAATGAGTGGACGCAGCGACCTGAGCCACTTGTCAGCAAGACTATCCCCTTGGTGCCGCCGAATTGGGAGGCACATTTCAAGACGGTGTTAAGCCTTGTCTGACAGTCTGTAGGGATCGTAAGCGGCAACGTGAGAGAGTGGGGTTTGGGTTTAGCATCGCAGTATATCCTTAGACTCGCCCGCAAACGCTGGCGGATCAGGGCCTATCGCAAGCAACACGAGTTGCGTTCGATCGTGGATCGGACGGATCGTTTTGCTTCCGATGGGATTTTGCTGTTTTCCACCCTTCGCAACGAAAGGGTGCGCCTGCCCTATTTTCTGCGCTACTACCGTGACCTCGGGGTCAACCATTTCCTGATCGTGGACAATGACAGCGATGATGGCAGCCGTGAGTTTCTCGAAATGCAGCCAGATGTGTCGCTCTGGACAACCAAGCACAGCTACAAGCGGTCACGGTTCGGAGTGGATTGGCTGAACTGGTTGCAAATGAAATATGCCCACGAGCATTGGGCGCTTGTGGTCGATCCCGATGAATTCTTTGTCTATCCTTTCTGTGATACCCGTCCGCTGCGGGCCTTGACCGATTGGCTGGATGCCAGCTCGATCAAATCCTTCTCGGCGATGTTGCTGGATATGTATCCCAAGGGGCCTTTCGATCTGATCCCCTATCGTGAGGGCCAGGACCCGCTCGAAATCGCCCCCTATTTTGACAGCGGCAACTACACCGTCACCCGAAATTCGCGCTATGGTAACCTGTGGATTCAGGGTGGCCCGCGCGCGCGGATGTTCTTTACCGATTTGCCGGAACGCGCGCCTGCTCTCAACAAGGTTCCCTTGGTGAAATGGGATCGTGACTACGCCTATGTCAGCTCGACCCACATGCTTTTGCCGCGCGGACTCAATCAGGTTTACGATGAATGGGGCGGAGAAAAGGCCTCGGGTTGTCTTATGCACACGAAATTCCTCGATACTTTCGCACATAAGGCCGAAGAGGAAATGCAGCGCCGTCAGCATTATGCCAACAGCCATGAATACCGCGCCTATCGCGCCGGGATCAGCACTCAGCCCGATCTGTGGTGCAAATGGAGCGAGAAATACATCAACTGGCGCCAGCTTGAAATTCTGGGGCTGATGTCCAAAGGCAACTGGGCGTGAGTGTGGGCTTTGTCATGCTGTGCCACACGGCGCTTGAGCGGGCCGCGCAAGTGGCGCGGCATTGGGCCGAGCGCAATTGCCCGGTGGTGATCCATGCCGACAAACGGGTAAAGCCCGATGACTATGATGCTTTGGTCAAGGCCCTGTCCGATCTGACCAACATCCGCTTTTCCAAACGTCACGCCTGCGAATGGGGCACTTGGGGGATTGTTGCTGCCTCGCAAGAGGCCGCGACCATCATGTTGCGCGACTTTGCCGAGGTTCGGCATGTCTATCTGGCGTCCGGTTCGTGTCTGCCCCTGCGCCCGGTCGAGGAATTGATCGCCTATCTGAATGATCGCCCGCGTGTTGATTTCATCGAAAGTGTCACCACCGAAGACGTTGGTTGGACAATTGGCGGCCTCGATGTGGAACGCTTTACCCTGCGGTTTCCGTTTTCCTGGCGCAAGCAGCGGCGCTGGTTTGATGGCTATGTCAAATTGCAGCGCCGGATTGGCTATAAACGCCGGGTGCCGCCGGGGTTGGTGCCTCATTTGGGCAGCCAATGGTGGTGTCTGACCCGACAAACCCTGTCCGCGATCTTGCAAAGCCCGGATCGGGTAGAAATTGATCGCTATTTCCGCCGGGTGTGGATCCCGGATGAAAGCTACTTTCAAACGCTGGTCCGGCAAGTCTCGTCGAATGTTGAGGGTCGGTCCCTAACCCTGTCC
>CBDUEF010000326.1:0-3728 GCA_965366095.1 uncultured Cypionkella sp.
ATCGACCAAAGCCCCGAAAAGGCTGATACTTTCCTGCTGACGCTCTGGCGCAAAGTTGCGCCCGGCGCGCCCGCCCGCGTCCAAAACCCCCGGCCCCGGCGCTTGTGGCAAGGGTGAAAGCTGAATGACCCGGCGGTCAAGCAGCGCGCTTTCCCATGCAGGATCGTCCAGATACAACAGCCCCGGCGCACAAGGCTTGTAAACCGTATCCAGCCGCCCTTTGGCCTTCATCGCCTCAAGCCGCGCGTCGTATTGATCCTCGATCCCCTCCCAGCGCGACAGGCGCGCGGGCGTGACCTGATCATCCAGCATCACCGAGGCGTTGGGCAGATAGTCGAACAAGGTCTCCATCCGGGCGTGGAAATACGGCAGCCAATGCTCCATCCCCTGATGCTTGCGCCCCGCCGAGACCGCCTCATACAAAGGATCATCCGCCCCCGCCGTGCCAAATTCCACCCGGTAATTCTGCCGAAACCGGGTGATCGCCGCATCGTCCAGGATCACCTCGGACATCGGCGCAAATTCCACGGCCGTCAGCTTTTCAGTGGTGCGCTGGCTGACCGGATCAAAGCGGCGCGCGCCGTCCAGCACATCGCCAAAGAAATCGAGCCGCACCGGGCCACCGTCACCGGGCGGGAAAATATCAACGATGCCGCCCCGCAGCGCGAAATCGCCGGGCTCGGCCACGGTAGAGACCGGCGCAAAGCCCATCCGGGTGAGGAAAGCCCGCAACTGTTGCTCGTCCACACGGTCGCCCACGCGCGCGGCAAAAGACGCCTCGCGCATCACGTCGCGCGCAGGCAAGCGTTGGGTCGCCGCCGACATTGTTGTCAGCAAGATGAACGGCCCCGACAGCCCCGAGGACAGCACCGCCAGCGTCGACATCCGCCGCGCCAGAAGTTCAGGATTGGGCGAGACGCGATCATAGGGCAGGCAATCCCAGGCCGGCAACTCCAGCACCACCGCCTGTGGCGCAGCCACGGCAAGGGCGGTTCGCATCGCCTCCATCCGCTTGTCATCGCGCGCGATATGAACCACCGGCGTGCCGCGCGCCAACTCACGCAGCACCAGCGTGGCGTCAAAACCTTCGGGCGCGCCGCCCAGCGTGATGCGTTGTGAACCCATCAGGCCGATCCCTCAGCCCAAGATATTGATATGAAGGTTGAACCACATGCCATAAAGCGAGGTCACAAAAATTGCTAACATTCCAACCACTTGCGTGGAAAGCCGGTGTCGGTGCAACCGGCGCAGCAGGGCCTCACCCGTATCCTCCCCCGCAGCAATCATCCCCGCCGAGCGGATCGACATCGCCATGACAATCAGCATCGGCACCAGAATAAACAGCACGGCTTGGGCAAATTCCAGCCGATACGGAATTGCCAGCACCAGCAGGCCCGACAGTAGAAAACACAGAAAACCAAAAATCCAGAGCCCACCAAGGTTGACGATATACAGCAAGCGCTGGGTATTGATCCGGGTCAACAGCTCCAGATCAATCATCGCGCCCTCGCCCATCCGGCGGGCGCGGGTGATCATATCATAGGGCACACCCAGCACCCAATGGCTGGCCATCGACCATACCACCGCCAGAATGATCCAATACCACAGGTTCGAAAACGACCGCATGTCGATCAATTCAAAGACGACCTGATACCACTGCACCGCAAAAACCCCGTGATTTCCTGCATCCCTGCGCCTTTGTCCGCTTGAGGCGCGCGCCTTTCCATGGCAGGCAGAGCAACATATCGCAAGCCCCAATGCCGTGAAAGGCCCTGCCATGCGCCCGATCTCTGCCCCCACCCCCATCGCCCGCTTCCGCCGCCTGCGCAAATCTGCGGCTTTGCGCAATCTGGTGCAGGAAAATACGTTGACGGTGGGCGATCTGATCTGGCCGGTCTTCCTGCGCGATGGCGATGGTATCCGCGAACCCATTGCCTCGATGCCAGGGGTTGAGCGGCTGTCGATTGATCAGGTGGTTCTGGCCGCGATTGAGGCCGCCGCTTTGGGCATCCCCGCGATCTGCCTCTTTCCATATACTGACGCCGCCGTGAAAACCGAAGACTGCGCCGAGGCGTGGAACCCGAACAACCTGACCAACCGGGCCATTCGCGCCATAAAAGCGGCGGTGCCGGGCATTGCCGTGATGACCGATGTGGCGCTGGATCCCTATAACTCCAACGGCCACGATGGGCTTGTGCAAGATGGCATCATCCTGAATGACGAGTCGGTCGAGGCCTTGGTGCGGATGGCTTTGGTTCAGGCCGAGTCTGGTGCCGATATTCTTGGCCCTTCGGATATGATGGATGGCCGCATCGGGGCGATCCGCCGCGCGCTAGAGGCGGCGGGGCATAAGGATGTGGCGATCCTGTCTTATGCGGCGAAATATGCCAGCGCGTTTTACGGCCCGTTCCGCGATGCCGTGGGGGCGTCGGGCGCGCTCAAGGGCGACAAGAAAACCTATCAGATGAACCCGGCCAATTCGGATGAGGCGCTGCGCTTGGTCGAGCGCGATCTGCGCGAGGGGGCCGATATGGTGATGGTGAAACCCGGCATGCCCTATCTTGATATCTGCCGTCGGGTGAAAGACTGCTTTGGCGCGCCGACCTTTGCCTATCAGGTTTCGGGCGAATATGCGATGATCATGGCTGCCGCAAACCATGGCTGGATCAATGGCGAAGCGGCAATGCTGGAAAGTCTCATGGGTTTCAAACGCGCCGGATGCGACGGCATTCTTACCTATTTCGCGCTGCGGGTCGCCAAACTTTTGCAATAGGTGGCGGCGGGTCGCGCAATGCGCAGCAGGGCAGATGACAGGCGTTTGAAAAGACGTTACCCTGCACAGTAACGGAACCCAGAGAGTTCCCAAGGCAGAGGGCAGAGATATGACAAATTATTCACGGCGTGGATTTCTGGGCGGCGGTGCGGTGGCGCTGTTGCTGGCAGGATGCGAAAATACCGTTGTCGGCAACGGCGTGGGCGGGCGCGGAGCGTCGCAGATTGACGCGCGGGTCTCGGCCACGCGCGATTACCTCTTCAGCCGCTATCCCGGCACCCGCGATCTTGCCGGCAAGGCTTACGGTGTGCTTTACATGCCGCTGGTCACCGAGGCAGGCTTTGGGATCGGTGGTGGCTATGGTCGGGGCGCGTTGCAGATCAATGGCACGACGGTGGATTACTATTCTGCCACCCGCGCCACCATCGGCTTTCAGATCGGCGCGCAGCAATATGCCCATGCGCTGTTTTTCATGACGGATAAGGCGCTGTCGGATTTCCGCCGGGGCTCGGGCTGGGCAGCGGGGGCCGATGTGCGCTATGCCACTCCCGAACAGGGTGCAAGTCTGGGCAAGGAAACCACCGAGATCGACCCGGTGATCGGCCTTGTCTTTGGCCAGCAGGGCCTGATTGCCGGGGCCACGCTTTCCGGCGTGAAATATAGCCGCATCATACCCTAACGCAGGCGGCGGATCAGGCTTGAGGTGTCGTTCCTGCCGCCGTCCATCAGTTGCACATCCTTGTAAAACTGATCGACAAGGGCGGTCACGGGCAGGCGCGCGCCGATCTCATTGGCGGTTTGCAGGCAAATCCCCAGATCCTTGCGCATCCAGTCTACGGCAAAGCCATAGTCGAACTTGTCGGCCAGCATGGTCTTGTGGCGGTTGACCATCTGCCACGATCCGGCAGCGCCTTGGCTGATCACCTCAACCACCGCCTCGCCATCAAGCCCGGCC
>CBDUEF010000327.1:0-3715 GCA_965366095.1 uncultured Cypionkella sp.
CTCGGCATTGACCTCGGGGATTTCTTTCAGCGCATGGGTGCAGGCCTTGACGAAGAACGACATGAAGCCAAGTTTCACGCCGTGCTTTTTCTCGAACATGTCTTTGTATTCATTGCGCAAAGCCATGATGCCGGACATGTCCACCTCGTTATAGGTGGTCAGCATGGCGGCGGTGTTTTGCGCGTCTTTCAACCGGCGGGCGATGGTGGCGCGCAGGCGGGTCATCTTGACGCGCTCTTCGCGGGCGGCATCATCGGCGGGCACCGGGGCGCGGGGGATGGCGGCAGGCGCAGGGCTTGCGGCCACGGGGGCGGCAGAGGCGGCGCGGGCGACATCCTCTTTCATCACCCGGCCATCGCGGCCGGTGCCCTGGACTTGGGAGTCGGACAGCCCTGCCTCGGCCATGGCCTTTTTCGCGGCGGGGGCGTTCTCGATATCTTTGGCCTTGGGGGCTTCCGCTTTGGGGGCCTCAGCTTTGGCCGCCCCTGTCGCCCCTTCGGTCACCACGGCAAGCCGGGCAGAGGCTGCGACGGTTGTGCCTTCGGGGGCGAGGATTTCGGCCAAGACGCCCGAAACCGGGCTGGGCACCTCGACCGAGACCTTGTCGGTTTCAAGTTCGCACAGCATCTCGTCTTGCTTGACCGTATCGCCCGGCTTTTTGAACCAGGTCGAGACAGTGGCCTCGGAAACGCTTTCGCCAAGGGATGGCACCATTACATCAGTCATATCATTCTCCTGCGCTGCGGCGCGAATAAAGGGTCAGCCGAGCGCTTCGTTGACCAGAGTTTGCTGTTCGAATTTATGGCGGGAGGCAAGGCCGGTGGCGGGCGAGGCCGAGGCCAGACGGCCGGCATAGATGGGGCGTTTGGGCTTGCCAGTGACTTCGGTCAGGATGTCTTCAAGTTCGGGCTCCATGTGGAACCAGGCCCCGGCGTTTTTGGGTTCCTCTTGGCACCAGATCACCTCGGCGCCCTTAAAGCGGCTGAGTTCGGCCACCAGCGAGCGTTTCGGGATCGGGTAAAGCTGCTCCACGCGCAGCAGGTAAACATCATCAAGGCCCCGCGCATCGCGCTCGGCCAAAAGATCATAATAAACCTTGCCCGAGCACAGCACCACGCGTTTGATCTTGGCATCGGGTTTCAGTTTCAGGGTCGAGTTGCCCTTTTGCGCATCATCCCACAGCACGCGGTGGAAGGTGGAGCCATCGGTGAAATCGGCGGTGGCGGAAATCGCCATCGGGTGACGCAGCAGCGATTTCGGCGTCATCAGGATCAGAGGCTTGCGGAAATCGCGATGCATCTGGCGGCGCAGGATGTGGAAATAGTTCGAAGGTGTGGTGCAATTGGCCACGATCCAGTTGTCATGCGCCGAGTTTTGCAGGAATCGTTCAAGCCGGGCCGAAGAGTGTTCGGGGCCTTGGCCTTCAAAGCCGTGCGGCAGCAGGCGGACAAGGCCCGACATCCGCAACCATTTGCTCTCGCCCGAGTTGATGAACTGATCGAACATGATCTGCGCGCCATTGGCGAAATCGCCAAACTGCGCCTCCCACATCGTCAGCGCGTTGGGTTCCGACAGTGAATAGCCGTATTCGAACCCCAGCACCGCGTATTCCGAAAGCATGGAATCGATCACCTCATAGCGCGCTTGACCGGCGCGGATGTGGTTGAGCGGGTAGTAGCGTTCCTCGGTCACCTGATCGACCCAGCCGGAATGGCGCTGCGAGAAGGTGCCGCGGGTGCAATCCTGCCCAGACAGGCGCACCGGGAAGCCTTCAAGTTGCAGCGAGCCAAAGGCCAGCGCCTCGGCTGTGGCCCAATCAAAGCCCTTGCCGGTGGTGAACATCGCCTGTTTCGCCTCCAGCAGGCGGGTGACGGTTTTGTGCATATCGAAACCCTCGGGCACGCGGGTCAGCGCTGCCCCCACCTCGGCCATGGTTTCGGTTTTGATCCAGGTGGTGCCCGCTTGATAGGATTTCAGATCCTCACGCGTCATCGCCTTCCAGCGGCCATCCATCCAATCGGCCTTGTTGGGCTTGTAATCCTTGCCGGCCTCGAATTCGGCGTTGAGGGTGGCCTGAAAAGCCGCCTTCATATCCTCGATCTCGCCCTCGGGGATCAACCCGTCCTTGACCAGACGTTCGGTGTAAAGCTGCAAGGTCGTCTTTTGCTTGCGGATGCGGGTATACATCGCCGGGTTGGTGAACATCGGCTCGTCGCCTTCGTTGTGACCAAAGCGGCGGTAGCAAAAGATATCCAGGACCACATCCTTGTGGAAGGTCTGGCGGTATTCGGTGGCAACTTTGGCCGCATGAACAACGGCTTCGGGATCATCGCCGTTCACGTGGAAAATCGGCGCCTCGACCATCAGCGCAATATCGGTGGGGTAGGGCGACGAGCGGCTATAGGACGGCGCGGTGGTGAAACCGATCTGGTTGTTCACCACGATATGGATGGTGCCGCCGGTGCGGTGGCCCTTTAGCCCCGAGAGGCCAAAGCATTCGGCCACCACGCCTTGCCCGGCAAAGGCCGCATCGCCATGCAACAGGATCGGCAAGACCTGATGGCGATCCGTGTCGTTCATCTGGTCTTGCTTGGCGCGAACCTTGCCCAGCACAACCGGATTGACCGCCTCAAGATGCGAGGGGTTGGCGGTAAGGCTAAGGTGAACGGTGTTGCCGTCAAAGGTGCGATCAGAGGACGCGCCAAGGTGATATTTCACATCGCCCGAGCCATCAACATCTTCGGGCTTGAAGCTGCCGCCCTGAAATTCGTTGAAAATCGCGCGGTAGGGTTTTTGCATCACATTGGCCAGCACATTCAAGCGGCCCCGGTGCGGCATGCCGACAACAACGTCTTTGACCCCCATCGCGCCGCCGCGCTTGATGATCGCCTCCATCGCCGGGATCAGGCTTTCGGCGCCATCAAGGCCAAACCGCTTGGTGCCCATGTATTTGACATGCAGGAATTTCTCATAGCCCTCGGCCTCGACCAGCTTGTTCAGGATCGCCTTGCGGCCCTCGCGGGTGAAGGCGATTTCCTTGCCATAGCCTTCGATGCGTTCCTTGAGCCAGGCGGCCTGCTCGGGGTCGGAAATATGCATGTATTGCAGCGCGAACGTGCCGCAATAAGTGCGTTTGACGATGTCGATGATCTGGCGCATCGAGGCATGGGTGAGGCCCAGCACATTGTCGATGAAGATCGGGCGATCCATATCGGCTTCGGTAAAGCCATAAGAGGCGGGGTCCAGCTCTGGGTGGTTGCCGGTCGTGGTCATTTTCAGCGGATCAAGGTCGGCGGCAAGATGGCCGCGGATGCGGTAGGCGCGGATGATCATGATGGCGCGGATGCTGTCCAGCACAGCCGTTTCGACCTGCGCCGAGGACAGTGCAACGCCCTGTTCGGCGGCCTTTTCAGTGATCCGTTTGGCGGCCCCCTTGGCGATGGGCGCCTCGGGCCATTCACCGGTCAGCGCCGAGGTATTGTCGTCATTTGGCACAACCGGCCAGTCGGCGCGCGCCCAGGACGGGCCTGCGGCCTGACGCTTGGCGTCCAGATCGCTGTCGCCAAGGTCGCGGAAAAACGCGGCCCAATCGGCATCGACGCTTGCCGGATCAGCGGCATAGCGCGCGGCAAGCTGGTCGATATAATCGGCGTTGGCCCCGTCAAGGAAAGAGCCTGCGCGGAATTGGGCGTTGGGGGATTGTTCGGTCATGTGC
>CBDUEF010000328.1:0-3713 GCA_965366095.1 uncultured Cypionkella sp.
TTGGTGCCCAGCAAAAACAACGCCCCGCAGTTTCCTGCGAGGCGTGCCTCCTCCCCTGATCGCGGCTCCGGGCCTCCCCGCCTTTTGCCGCTCGGGTATCTCTTGGGCAGCATGGCTGCCCTTGCGTCAGCGTTGCAACCTAAGGCTGCTGCTGTCAACGCGATTCTTGCAAGACCTGCTCAGGCCGAGGCGATCATCTCGGCCTGTTTCACGATCACTTCGGCCTGTTTCATCGAGGCAATATCCACCAACCGCCCCTTATAAACCGTGGCCCCCTCCCCCCGCGCCTTGGCCTGCTCCATCGCCGCCAATATCTCACGCGCCTCGCCCACTGCCGCCTGCGAGGGCGTGAAAACCTCGTTGGCCAGTGCTATCTGCTTGGGATGAATGGCCCATTTGCCCACCATTCCCAAAGTGGCCGAGCGCCGCGCCTGCGCGCGAAACCCTTCATCATCGGAAAAATCGCCAAAGGGCCCATCGACGGGCAAAATGCCATGGGTCCGGCAGGCCGCCACAATCGCCGCCTGCGCCCAGTGCCAAGGGTCAGACCAATGCTTGGCCCCCTCGCGCAGCATGTAGTAATTCTCCTGCGTGCCGCCGATGCCGGTGGTCTGCATCCCCATGCTGGCGGCAAAATCCGCAGCGCCAAGGCTCATCGCCTGAAGGCGCGGGCTGCTGGCCGCAATCTCTTCGACATGGGCAATGCCCGCCGCCGATTCGATGATCACCTCAAAGGCAATCGCCTTTTTACGCCCCTTGGCGCGTTCAACGGCCGTGACCAACGCATCCACCGCGTAGACATCGGCCGCACAGCCGACTTTCGGGATCATGATCTGGTCCAGCCGGTCGCCCGCCTGTTCCAGCAAATCCACAACATCGCGGTACCAATAGGGCGTATCCAGCCCATTGATCCGCACCGACAGCCACTTCTTGCCCCAATCCACCGCCGAGATCGCCGCGATGATATTCGCCCGCGCCTGATCCTTGTCGCTGGGTGCAACCGAATCTTCGAGATCAAGGTTGATCACATCCGCCGCACTCGCCGCCATCTTTTCAAACAACGCCGGACGCGATCCGGGGCCGAAAAGCTGGCAGCGATTGGGGCGGGCGGGCGGTGGCGGTTGCAAGCGGAAAGACATATGGCCTCGCAAGGATGTTTCGTAATATGTTGCGCTATGGATAGATTGTTGCGCGCACGCCCACAACCCCAATTCGCGTATGCAGCAATCGCGCCGCGCCGCCGCAATGCCCTGCGCAATCTACCCTTCCCAGCCGCGCGTCAATCCGCCACTGTCCAAGCAGACCCAACCCCCGAGTCCCCATGATCACCGTCACCCCTGACACTTTCGCCCTAGCGCAAACCTTCACCATCTCACGCGGATCAAAAACCCATGCCCATGTGCTGACGGTCAGCGTCACCCGCAACGGCATTACCGGGCGCGGCGAATGTGTGCCCTACGCCCGCTATGGCGAATCGCTCGAAAGCGTTGCCGCTCAAATCGCAGCCCTCCCCAATACGATCACCCGTGCGGCCCTGCAAACCGCCCTTCCCCCCGGTGCCGCCCGCAATGCGCTTGATTGCGCGCTTTGGGATCATGCCGCAAAAACCGCAGGCCAGCGCGTTTGGCAATTGGCCGGCCTGCCGGAACCCGGGCCGGTCCCCGTTGCCTTCACCCTCTCGCTCAACACGCCCGAGACGATGCGCCTTGAAGCTGCAAAACACGCCCATCGCCCGATCCTGAAAATCAAACTCGGCACGCCCGAGGATATGCCCCGCCTTGAAGCCGTCCGCCAAGGCGCACCAAATTCCACCCTGATCATCGACGCGAATGAAGGCTGGACGCCCGAGGTTTACGCCGACCTCGCCCCGCATCTGCTCCGGCTTGGCGTGGCACTGGTGGAACAGCCCTTACCGCAGGGGGCCGATGACATGCTGGCGGAAATCGCCCGCCCACTGCCGGTTTGCGCTGACGAATCCGCCCATGATGCCGCCAGCCTTGCGGCGCTGGTTGGAAAATATGACACGGTGAACCTGAAACTCGACAAGACAGGCGGCTTGACCGAGGCCCTGCGCGCCAGAGACGAGGCCGCCCGCCTGAACCTGCGCCTGATGGTGGGCTGCATGGTTGGATCATCGCTTGGCATGGCCCCCGCCGTGCTGCTGGCGCAAGGCTCGGCCTATTGCGATCTTGACGGCCCGCTGCTTCTGGCCCAAGACCGACCAAACCCGCTGCACTATGACGCCCAAGGCGTCCACCCTTCACAACCAGACCTATGGGGATAGACATGACCGAAACCGCCCAACGCATCGTCTATCTGAACGGCGAGTATCTGCCCGAATCCGAAGCCAAGATCTCGATCTTTGACCGTGGGTTCCTGATGGCCGATGGCGTCTATGAGGTCACCTCGGTTCTGGGCGGCAAGCTGATCGACTTTCCCGGCCATTGCGCCCGCCTTGGCCGCAGCCTGTCAGAGCTTGAGATGGCCACCCCCTGCACCGACGCGGAATTGCTGGCGATCCACCGCGAGTTGATCGCGCGCAACGATATCACCGACGGCATGATCTATCTGCAAGTCACCCGGGGCAATCCCGGCGACCGCGACTTTGCCTATCCTGCCGCCGATACCAAACCGACGCTGGTTCTGTTCACCCAATCCAAACCCGGTCTGGCCGAAAACCCCGCGGCGAAAACCGGCTGGAGTGTGATCTCGGTCCCCGATCAGCGCTGGGGGCGGCGCGATATCAAGACCACGCAACTGCTTTATCCGTCCATGGCCAAGATGATGGCCAAGGCGGCAGGCGTCGATGACAGCTGGTTTGTCGAAGACGGCGCGATCACCGAAGGCACCTCGAACAACGCCTATATCGTGCGCGGCAACAAGATCATCACCCGCCAACTTGGCCATGATATCCTGCACGGCATCACCCGCGCAGCCGTCCTGCGCTTTGCCGCCGAGGCGCAGATGGAGGTCGAAGAACGCCCCTTCACCATCAAAGAGGCGCAACAGGCAGATGAGGCTTTCGTTACCTCTGCCTCGGCCTTTGTGATGCCGGTGGTCCAGATTGATGGCGCTTCGGTAGGCTCAGGCAAACCGGGCCAAATCGTGGCCCGGCTGCGTGAGATCTACCTTGACGAGATGCGCAAGGCTGCGATCTAGACTTTAGCCATGAGGATGTGAGCGCGCGATCAACTGAATGTCGATGGCGCTGTCTGGGATATCATCCGGCTGCACACCTTGCAGGTGGGCATAGACGATATCGCGGTAAACCACCAAAGTGCCAGTTCCCGCAGCATCCGCTTGCAAAATCGCAACCGCGTCACCCGGAGTGCCCGGGATCGCATCAGGATCGTCTGTGATTCTCAGTTCAGGCGTTTCCGTCGCGGGGCTGAAATCGGTGATTGTTACGGCACCATCGTCCTGCGGATTGTTGTAGGTGGCACTAATATGAAAGAAATCCTGCCCCGCGCTGCCTGACATCACCGCATGTTCAACGCCGCTGGTTGCGATATAATCGTCGCCTTCCCCACCCGAAAGCGTCACATCCGCGCCATTGGACACACTGATAATGTCATTTCCGGCGTCGCCCGAAATAATCGCATCGTGGGGGGCATCCGCCAGCCCGGGATCGCCCAAGAAATTGAACTCGTCGTTACCTGCCCCGCCGTAGCCCTCAAAGACCACATGCGCGTCGCTGCCGATATGGTTTGAAT
>CBDUEF010000329.1:0-3703 GCA_965366095.1 uncultured Cypionkella sp.
CGCCCCCCCCCCCGACCCCGCCGTTGCTGCCCGAGATTTCATACATATCGGTCAACCGGAACGACAACAGCACCGCCTTTTTCGCCCATTGGTTCACATGCCAATCCGCCCCGCGCTTTTCCGCAACCCGCAACGCGCCCTTGTCCAAAGCCTCAAGTGTGGCCTCAACCGCCTCGCGCGCCTCGCCCTTGGTGGCGACAGAAATTCCGTCCCGAGCCTCCCAAGCAGAGTCAATTGCGGCCTCAAGTGCAGCATTGGACATGGCAGTTCTCCCTATCAACTTGCCCCCTATAGCCAGCAATGATCAGCCGCGCAATCATCGCTCGAACGCCGCCCCCTGCCTCTTACCCAAAGCGCGACCATCTCTCACCGCCTTGACGTTCAAAACCCAATCGGTTTGTCTCAACCAAAGCGCAGCCGCGCCGCATCGCGTGATCAAGCCAGGATAAACTATGTGGCAAGGACATTTGCTCGAAATCCACACAACCGCTGCGGCGCGCCAAGCCATGCAGGCGCATCCCCAAGCCACATTGATCGCGGGCAAGGGGATCGAGGGAGATCGTTATGCCTTGGACAGTGGCACCTATTCCCCCTTCCCCGACATCCGCGAAGTCACCCTGATCGAAATCGAAACCATCGAGGCGCTGGCGCGCGATCACGGCATCCATTTGGCCACAGACAAGCATCGTCGCAACCTGACAACGCGGGCGGTGCCCCTGAACCATCTGGTCGGCAAGCGATTCTGGGTGGGCAGCGTCTTGTTGGAAGGAGGTCGGTTGAACACGCCGTGCAAATATCTTGATCTGATCACAGGTCAGACCGTCTGCGACCTGATGCAACATCGGTCCGGGCTAAACTGCAAAATCGTGCTTGGCGGTCAGATAGGCCTTGGCGACATCATCCGCCCGCAAGCGACAGCCTAGGCCAAAGCGACGCCGTAACTGAGCTGCAAATATGAAAAAACTGTTAATGTGAATTTTTAACCCATTGTTTTTAAAGGTATCAAATCCTGTCGCACAGGTGGCCACCGGCTTCAGCTTTCCAACCAAGCGAGAATCCGATAGGGCTTTCATTCGTCCAAAGACAAGGCCCAAGCAGATGAAAAAAGATGACAATCGCCCCCACCCGTTCCGCGATTCCGTGCAAGATGTGGCCGCAACCCATCGTCTGCCCGACACCCCACAAACCCGCGCCCCCGCCTATCGGCTTGCCTTCGCCGATCCCGATTTCATGACCCGCGAAGAGCTGCGCCCGGTCCGCCTGCAGCTGGAACTCCTGAAACCCCAGATGATGCTCGACGAGCGCGGCATCAAATCCACCATCGTTCTCTTTGGTGGGGCCAGAATCCCCGCGCCCGAAAACAAGGGCAGCGCCAAAACTCCAATGCTGGCCGAGCTGTCAAAATACTACGAAGAAGCCCGCCGTTTTGCCCGGATCGTCACCGAAAGATCGCTGCAATCTTACGGGCGCGAGGACGTGATCTGCACCGGAGGCGGCCCCGGCGTGATGGAGGCCGGCAACCGTGGCGCCGATGAGGCGGGCGGCCAGTCGATCGGCCTGAACATCGTGCTGCCCCACGAGCAGGCCCCGAACCGATACGTCACCCCCGAGCTGTCCTTCAATTTCCATTACTTCGCGATCCGCAAAATGCACTTTCTGATGCGGGCCAAAGCAATTTGCATTTTCCCCGGCGGTTTCGGCACTCTCGATGAGATGTTCGAAAGCCTGACCCTGATCCAGACTGGCCGCATGAAGCGCGTGCCCTTCCTGCTCTTCGGTCGCGCGTTCTGGGAAAAGGTGATCAACTGGCAAGCCTTGGCCGAGGCTGGCACCATCGCCGCCAGTGATCTTGATTTGTTTGCCTATGTCGAAACCGCCGAAGAGGCCGTTGCCGTGATGGACGCTTGGCCGCAGGTTTGACCGATATCAAAAGCGCGGGCCGCCACTGACGGGCGGCCCGATATCTCAGGCCTTGATCCGCGCCATCTTCGGATCATAAAGCGGCGCAAGCGTCACCTCACAAGGCACGCGACGGGTAGCAACCTCCAACTCATAGTTCCCCGTCAGAACATAGTCCGCCGTCACCCCAGCCGAATTGCGAACATAGCCCATCCCTATCGCCCGGTTCAAACTGTGGCCATGCCCACCCGAGGACAGCCACCCCACCCGCTCGCCATTACGGTAGATCGTCTCGCGCCCGGCCAAGATCACGTCAGGTCCGGCGCTGAAGGTGGCCAACATCTTCTTCACCCCGTTCGCGCGCTGCGCCGCCACGGCGTCGCGCCCTTTGAACGCGGTGTTGGATTTCATCTTGACCGCCCATCCAAGCCCCGCCTCATCCGGCGTGTGATCGGGCCCGATATCCGAGGCCCAGGCGCGATAGCCCTTTTCCAACCGCATGGTTTCAATCGCGCGATACCCCGCATTGCGCAGCCCAAGCGGCTGGCCCGCCTGCATCACCGCGGCATAGACCCCGCTGGCATATTCCACCGGAAAATGCAGCTCCCAGCCCAACTCCCCCACATAGGTTACCCGCAGCGCCCGCACGGGACAGCCCGCAATGCCGATGGTTTGCGCCGTGCCAAAGGGAAACGCCGCGTTCGAGACATCCGCCCGCGTCACCGCCTGCAAAATCTCGCGCGCTTTAGGTCCCATCAATGACAGCACCGAAGAACCCGAAGTCACATCGACCAGTTGCGCGTTCATTCCGGCGGGAATATTGCGGGCGATCCAGTTGAAATCATGGGTGGCAAAGCCGGTGCCGGTGACGATGTAATACTCATCCAGCGCCACCCGAACCACGGTCAGATCGCATTCGATCCCGCCCTTGTCGTTCAACATCTGGGTGTAGATCAGGCTGCCCAATGGCTTGGCCACATCATTGGCGGCGATCCATGACAGGGCCGCTTCGGCATCCGGTCCTTTCAGCACGAACTTGGCAAAGGAGGTCTGATCAATCAGCACCGCCGCCTCACGCCCGGCGCGGTGTTCGCGGGCGACAGCCTCATGCCAGTTCGGCCGCTCAAAGGTGTAGATGTCGTGCGGAACCTCTCCTGCATCGGCAAACCAGTTCGGGCGCTCCCATCCCAGCTTTTCGCCAAACACCGCGCCCGCTGATTTCAGCGTTTCATAAAGCGGCGATTTCCGGCAGGGGCGACCCGAGAGATGCTCTTCACTGGGCCAAGCCATGGTGTAATGCTTGCCATAGGCCTCATAAGTGCGCGAGCGCACCCAATCGACATCGAAATGCGGACGGCCAAAGCGGCGGATATCAGCGGCCCAAAGATCGAACGGCGGCTCGCCCTTGGCCACCCATTCGGCCAGCGCCATCCCAGCCCCGCCACCCGAGGCGATGCCAAAAGCGTTGAAGCCGGCGCCGACAAAGAAATTCCGCTGCTCGGGCGCTTCACCCAGAATGAACATGCCATCGGGCGTAAAGCTTTCCGGCCCGTTGATCATTTGCTTGATCCCGGCGTTTTGCAGCGCCGGCACCCGGCCCAGCGCCAATTCCATCAAGGGCTCGAAATGCTCAAAATCATTGTCCAGCAGGGAATAGTGAAAGCCTTTGGGGATCGCTTTTTCAAAGGCCATTTTCGGATTGGACTCATAACCGCCCATCACCAGCCCGCCGACCTCTTCCTTGTAATAGGTCAAGCGGTCCGGGTCGCGCAGGGTGGGCAGATTGGCGGGCACCGCCTCGATA
>CBDUEF010000330.1:0-3690 GCA_965366095.1 uncultured Cypionkella sp.
CTGGCCGATGATCTGCGCAGCCCGGAAGTGGGCGCGGATCGGCCCTCGGGCTGGGTGCCCTTGCCGGATTATCTTGATCCGCAGGCGCTGCCGGGTGGGGTGCAGCCGCTGGCGGAATTTGTGCAAACGCCGCCGGTGTTGCGGCGGCGTCTGGGGCAGATCGGGCTGGTCGAGCGTGAGGCCGGGGCGCGGTTGCAGGTGGCGTTACAGCCGGGGCAGCGGCTGGTCAGCCGTGAGGGCGATCTGTGGCGCTGGGACGGGTTTCGCGCCGGTGCCGAGGATGCGCCCTCAGCCGCGGCGCTGCGCTTGCAGCAGTTGAACCGGCTGACCCGGCTGAAACGCGATCTGGAAGAGGTGTCGGCGCGCGCATTGGGGGCGGCGCAGGCGCATGCGGCACTGCAAACCCGGCTGGCCGATCTGGCGCGGGCCGATCAGATGGCGCGTGAGGCCCGCCGTGCCGCCGATGCGCGGGTGGCCGATGCCAACCGGATGGCAGCACGGGCCGAGGCCGATCGCTCGATCGCGGGCGGCAAGCTGGAGGCGGCGCGGTTGGCGGTGTCGCGCTATGGCGATGAGGCGCTTGAGGCGCGCGAGCGGTTGGAAGAGGCCAATGCGATGGCCGAAGATCTGGGCGATCTGGACGGCGCGCGCAGCACGGTTGAGGCGGCGCGGGTGGCGGTGGAGGCGGCGCGGATCACCATGATGACGCGGCGCTCGGGCCAAGACGAGCTGCGCCGCGAGGGTGAGGCGCGGGTGCGGCGCCGGCAAGAGGCGGTCAAGGAGCTTTCAGGCTGGAAACACCGGCTGGAGACGGCGGGCAAGCGGCTGGCGGAACTGGCCGAGCGTAAGGCGGAAACCGAAGAGGAATTGGCCGAGGCCTCGGCAGCACCCGAGGAAATCGCCATCAAGCGCGAGGAATTGGGCGATGCGATTGCCACAGCCGAAGCGCGGCGCACGCTGGCGGCGGAGGCTTTGTCGGCGGCGGAAGCGCGCCTGAGGGCTGCGCGCGAGACCGAGCGCGAGGGCGAAAAGCTGGCCGGTGAGGCGCGGGAGGCACGGGCGCGGGCCGAGGCACGGGCCGAAGCCGCACGCGAGGCGGTGGCTTTTGCAGCCGAGCGGATCGGCGAGGCTGCGGGGGCGACTCCGGCGCAATTGCTGGAGACGTTGAAGGTTGATCCCGACAAGATGCCGGATGCCGACAGTCTGGATACCGATGTGCAGCGGCTGAAGCGCCAGCGCGAGGCTTTGGGCGCGGTGAACCTGCGCGCCGAAGAGGATGCCGAGGCGGTGCGGTTGGAGCATGACACGCTGCATCAGGAAAAGATCGATCTGGAAGAGGCGATCAAAAAGCTGCGCGCCGGGATTTCCGGGCTGAACCGTGAGGGGCGTGAGCGGTTGCTGACGGCCTTTGAGCAAGTGAATGCCAATTTCGCCACGCTGTTCACCCATCTTTTTGGCGGCGGCGAGGCGCGGCTGGTGCTGGTGGAATCGGATGATCCGCTAGAGGCCGGGCTGGAGATCATGTGCCAACCGCCGGGCAAAAAGCTGGCGGTGCTGTCACTGTTGTCAGGCGGCGAGCAGACGCTAACGGCGCTGGCGCTGATTTTCGGGGTGTTTCTGGCCAATCCAGCGCCGATTTGCGTGTTGGATGAGGTGGATGCGCCTTTGGATGATGCCAATGTGACGCGGTTTTGTGATCTCTTGGATGAGATGACACGGCGCACCGAAACGCGGTTTTTGATCATCACGCATCATGCGGTGACGATGGCGCGGATGGATCGGCTGTTTGGGGTGACGATGGCCGAACAGGGGGTATCGCAGTTGGTGAGCGTTGATCTGAAGAAGGCGGCGGCCTTGGTGGCCTGAGGGCTATCTTATAACCTGCAAACGGTCGGTCAGTTTTACCACCCCGTCTTGGACGATGCTGCAAAGCACGCCGCGCAGGCGCAATTCCGGGTGGCCGGGCTGATCAATCCAGGCGCGGGCGGCGGCGCCGTAGCGGACCTTCCATTTCACGCAAGCCTCGTTGAAAAGGTCCGACACTTCCAGCACCGCTGTGCCTGCCTGAATGCGGGTGCCGCTGGGCAGATTGGCAAGGCTGCAATCAAGGTCGGCGACAATCGGATCGCCGGGGTGGGGGGTGTTGACGCGGTCGCGCCAGACCAGATCCATCACCCGAACCGGCAGGATGGAAACCTGAATCCGCGGGTCGGGCGAGCCATCCTCTAGCCGCATCCAAGGGGTGGTGGACCAACGCTCGCCGGGGATGCCATGCGCGCGGGTGAGGGTGATTTCATCGGGATAGCTGCGCTGCCCAAGGGCCGGGCGCAGCGCCAGCGTGGCGATGGGGGCATCGGTTTTCGGGGCGGCCAGCACATGCGGCAGGGCGGCCATCAATTCGGCTTCGGTAATCATATCAGGGCCACCACGATTGTTATTGCCAGCATTGCGCCCCATGCGCGCCAAAGGGCGGCAACGGTGCGGTCGATGTCGTCGGGGACGAGCTTACGGCGGCCCTCGGGGTAAACCCAAGGGAAATCCTGCATCTTGCCATTATAGCTGCGCGGCCCGGCGAGTGCGATGTTAAGGACGCAAGCCACCGCGGATTCGGGCCAGCCTGCGTTGGGCGAGCGGTGCAGCGGGGCGTCGCGCAGGATCGGGGCAGGGTTCAGCCAGCCATGGGTGAGGGCGACCAGCAGCGCGGTGAGGCGCGAGGGGATCAGATTGAGCAGATCATCAAAACGGGCGGCGGCCCAGCCGAAGTGCTCATGCCGTTCGGTGCGGTGGCCGATCATGCTGTCGGCGGTGTTGGTGATCTTGTAAAGCAGCAGGCCCGGCAAACCGCCGATCAGAAACCAGAAGGCCGGGGCGATGACGCCATCCGACAGGTTCTCGGCGGCGCTTTCGATGGCAGAGCGCGCGGCTCCCGTTTCATCGAGGGCGGCGGTATCGCGGCCGACGATCATCGCAACGGTGCGGCGGCCATCATTCAGCGACAGCCGCAACGCATCCCCGACCGCCTGCACATGCTGCACAAGGCTGCGCTGGGCGAGCAAAATCGCGGCGAGCAGGATTTCCAGCAGGCCGCAATCGGGGATTTTATGGATCAGCCAGCCCAAGAGCAGCGCGCCAAACCCAAGGCAGATCATCACAAAGATGCCCTTTTGGCGGCGGTCATCGCCCTCGTTATAGGTGGCATCGGCCCATGAAATCAGACGGCCCATCAGCACGGCGGGGTGGGGAAAGCGATTCCATATCAGTTTCGGCTCGCCAAAAGCGGCGTCCAACAGCAGGGCGGGGATCAGCAGAACAGCAGACATTTCAGGCCTTTTGCAGGTTTGGGCGACAGAAACCCGATTGCGCGCGGCTTTGCAACCGCCTGTTTTGCCCGAAAATGCGACAAAATCGCAACTATTGGCGCGCTTTTGGGCAACACAGGGATGCGACCATATAATTAACCCTTTTCTGCACACAGTCTTATCATGTGGTTGTTACGTTCTATGTCCTATCCTGTCGCAAGACAAAGGAGCGCATGATGTTGGAATTCCTGCCCAAAGAGATCGCCGATGGCCTTGATGCTGCGCGCCGCGCCGATCGCAGCCGCAAATCACGCCTGCGGGTGCAGGTGGGCGAGGCGGTGTTTCCGGTGTTGCGCTTTTGGCATGACGGCTTTGTGCTGGACGGCTCGTT
>CBDUEF010000331.1:0-3689 GCA_965366095.1 uncultured Cypionkella sp.
CGCGACTACCTTGCGACCAAAGCCGCCAAATCGGGGCATTTGCCATGAAACGTACCGATGTGGTCAGCTCTCCTCTCGGAACCCGCTTCATGGGCCGAACTTTCGCCTCCTCAATCGGGCGCAGCGGGATGACGGTTACCAAACGCGAAGGCGATGGTGCCTCGCCCATAGGCACCCACCGCCTCATCGGGATGCTTTACCGCCCCGACCGGATCGCCGCCAGCCAACTTCCTAACTGGGCGTTGCCGATCCGGCTAAACGACCTATGGTCCGACGCCAGCAATGATCCCGATTACAACCAATTGGTGCGCGCACCCTATGCGCCCTCACACGAAAAGCTGCGTCGGGCCGATCCGCTTTACGATCTGATCCTGATCACCGATTGGAATTGGCTCGAAGCGCAACCTGGCCTCGGCTCTGCGATCTTTCTTCACATCTGGCGCAGCCCCCGCTACCCAACAGCGGGCTGCGTCGCTTTTGCTCGCCAAGACCTGATCTGGATCGCCAACCGGCTGACCCCGCAATCCCGGCTGATCCTGCAACCCTAACCTTTGCACTTTGCCCAAATACTCCCGCCGGAGGCCCCACTCCCTTGCAGGATCAAGGCTTTGACACGGTGGAGGCCAACCACCGCCTTGGCTTTGAAGACGACGAACGCGATTTCCGCATCGGAGCCATGATCCTACAAAAGCTGGGCTTTTCCGCCGTTCGCCTGCTGACCAACAATCCGAGAAAACTGGCGATACTGGCCGATTGCGGCATCACTGTTGCCGAACGCGTGCCGCTGCATGTCGGCCAAACTGCCCAAAACCGCGACTACCTTGCGACCAAAGCCGCCAAATCGGGGCATTTGCCATGAAACGTAACGATGTGGTCAGCTCTCCTCGCGGAACCCGCTTCATGGGCCGAACGTTCGCCTCCTCAATCGGGCGCAGCGGGATCACAGTCACCAAACGCGAAGGCGATGGTGCCTCGCCCATCGGCACCCACCGCCTCATCGGGATGCTTTATCGCCCCGACCGGATCGCCGCCAGCCAACTTCCTAACTGGGCGTTGCCGATCCGGCTAAACGACCTATGGTCCGACGCCAGCAATGATCCCGATTACAACCAATTGGTGCGCGCACCCTATGCGCCCTCACACGAAAAGCTGCGTCGGGCCGATCCGCTTTACGATCTGATCCTGATCACCGATTGGAATTGGCTCGAAGCGCAACCTGGCCTCGGCTCTGCGATCTTTCTTCACATCTGGCGCAGCCCCCGCTACCCAACAGCGGGCTGCGTCGCTTTTGCTCGCCAAGACCTGATCTGGATCGCCAACCGGCTGACCCCGCAATCCCGGCTGATCCTGCAACCCTAACCTTTGCACTTTGCCCAAATACTCCCGCCGGAGGCCCCACTCCTCAACCGCGCGCCCCGAATATGGCCGACCCAACACGCACATGCGTGGCACCCGCTGCAATCGCCGCCTCGAAATCGCCACTCATTCCCATCGACAACCCGTCCAGCCCGTTTCGCGCCGCCATCCCGGCCAGGGCCGTAAAATGCGGGGTCGCAACTTCTGCCTCCGGCGGAATGCACATCAACCCCGCCAAGGCCAAATCCATTCCCCGGCACGCCTTGATGAACGTATCCAGATCGCTCGGCAGGACCCCCGCTTTTTGCGGCTCCTCTCCGGTATTGACCTGAACAAACAACACCGGCGACACTCCCCGCGCTTGCGCCAGTTTTGCCAGCTTTTCAGCCAGAGACGCCCGGTCGACTGTATGGATCGCATCGAACGACTCAACCGCCAGCTTTGCCTTGTTTGTTTGCAACGGCCCGATCATATGCACCTCTACCGCCCCGAACTCTGCCCGAAAACCTGGCCATTTTCCGGCGGCTTCCTGCACATAATTTTCACCGAACACCCGTTGACCCTCGGCCAGAACCGCCCGGACGCGCGCATCAGGTTGCACTTTCGAGACGGCAATCAGTTTAACTGACCCAGGCATCCGGCCAGCCTTGGCTTCGGCCGCTGCGATTCTGCTGATGATTTCTTGCAATGACATGGCGTCCCTTCCCGAATCTTTTGATACTTGGCCACAGACCAGCGACGATGAATAGCCCGCCCCGGCAGAGTTGAACCTCGGCCTGCCACGCCCTATGAAGGGTGAAACAATGACATCAGGCGCTAATATGACATTAAACATTGACCAAGCCATCCGCAACGCCCGCTCCGAAATCAAAGCCGGCCGCCCCGGCCTGGCCCGGGCCGCCATGTTGGCTGCCTTGGATCGGTTTCCCGGCAACTCTAGGCTGATGAGCCTGTTGATCGAAGCGCATGAGGCCGCAACAGGTGTGCCTGCACGGCCTTTCGGGCCGAAGCAGTTGGAACGTTTTCGCCAGATCAGAGCAAATATGGGCCTTTTGCCTGCTGTCGAAGAGGCGGCGGCTTGGGCGCGGCTCAATCAGAAGAGCGCTCTTGCCCAAAACCTCTTTGGTCAAGGACTTGAAGAGGCGGGGTATCACGAGCCCGCGCTGACTTATTTGCGGCTGGCGGTGCAACTTGATCCGGCCTTTCCCGGTGCCAGTGTCAACCTCTCCACCGCACTCATGGGTCAGGGCAGGACAACGGAAGCCGGGGATGTGCTGCAAGCTCTTCTCGCCCACGTGCCTGATTACATGCCCGCCTTGATCGGTCTTTCCCAAATTCGTACCGCGCAATGCCACCATGCCGAAACGGTGTCGATCCTCAGGCGGATGGATAGGATTGCCCCGAACAACGCCGACTACACCGGCCAATTCGCCGCGGCGCTGATCGCAAACGGCCAGATGAATGAGGCAAAGGCCTTGCTGGAGAAGGCCATCGCCACATGGCCCGACGATTTTCGTTTTGACGTGAATCTGGGCAATCTGCTGCTCACGATGGGGGAAACGGACAAGGGCGCCGATCACTTTAGGCGCGCGATCGAAAAAAACCCGCGCTCTGGCTCGGCGTTGTTCAGCCTCAGTCGTGCGACCGATTTGAAAATTGATGACCCTTTAGTTACCCAGATGCTTGCTCTGATCGACGATCCTGACGCTTCTGACAAGGAAAAGGAGGCGCTGCATTTTGCCCTGGCATCGGCCTACGAGAATTCCGGCGATATCGCGCGCAGCTTTTGGCATCTTGAACAGGGCAACGGCATTCGGGCCAAGGAATCGAACTATTCCATCGCCGCACAGGCCGATTTTTATCTTGATCTGCGCCGCCGTTTTGCGCGGGACGCATTGCCACCGCTTCCCGCTGCCGAACATTTGCGCCGGCGTCCGATCTTTATCCTGGGCATGATGCGATCGGGAACGACATTAACCGAGCAAATTCTGTCCTCTCACAGCCAAGTCTATGGCGCGGGAGAGTTGGAGATTCTATCGGCCTTGCTTGCAGCGGAACGCGAACAGCCGACAAAAGAACTGGATACCGCAGCCTTGCGACGCATTCGGTCGGGCTATCTTTCCCGGATTGACGCCCTTGCCGGAGATGAGCCGGTGATTGTGGACAAACTGCCCGCCAATTTCCGGCTGATTGGCCTGATCCGCAAGGCTTTGCCCGAGGCAAAGATTCTGCACATGCAGCGCGACCCGGTGGCGGTCTGCTGGTCGATCTACAAGACGCATTTCACCAATGATTTTGGCTATGCAGATACCCTTGAAGGCGTGGCACAGTAT
>CBDUEF010000332.1:0-3650 GCA_965366095.1 uncultured Cypionkella sp.
CAGCTACATCTAGTGGGCCGAAAGGTTCATTCCACTAGAAATGGCGGTGCTGGCCGCAATAATCTTACAATATCCTGTTTGAAACACCGCTTCCGCACAAGATATGCCGCCTTCGTCCCAAAAATTTCCATTGCGTCCCATGAAATCCCATGGCATCCCTAATGCACGGTGATACGGACGGGAACGACTAAGCAGGGGCGGCTCAAGACCCCGAACAAGGCGAAAAAAGGCAGACTTCATACAGGCACCCGGCCTTATCACAAAATTCAGATCCGGCGCGTGAGCGAGCAGACATCTCCCCCAGGTGGCACGCGTAGCTGGACGCCCAGCGATGGGACAGAGGCGGATCGAGCAGTGGCAGCAGCTCGGTCCGCTTTTTTCATTTTCAGCGCCAAACCAGAGGGTCCGCAAGGTCCATGGCCAAAGAGGCATTCAGAGGCGAGGTCACCCAAAAGGTTGACAGCAAGGCGCGGGTCTCGATCCCGGCAGCCTTTCGCCGCATTCTGGAGAGCGAAGACACCCTCACCGAAGAAACCCCGCGCACCCGTTTGTATATGATCTATGGCGGCAAAAAGCGCAATTTTGTTGAATGCTACTCGCGCGAGGGTGCCGATATTCTGGCCGCTCAGATCGAATCGATGGAGCTTGGCTCGCTTGATCGTGAGCGCGCCGAGCGTGATCTGATCGCGCGCTCGGTCATGGTCGATATCGAGCCCGATGGCCGCATCGTTTTGCCGGTCAAGGTGCGCGAAAAGATGGGCTTTGCCGAGGATGATCTGAAATCGGGCGCCGAGGCGGTGTTTGTCGGCGTTGCCAACCGCTTCAAACTCTATCGCAAAGATGTTTACGAGGCCGTTGAAGACGATGATGAAGATGACGTTGACCCGCTGGCTCGTGTCGGCAGGAACGTCAAGGTGAGCTGAATGCAGCCCCCCCGCGATCCTGCGCCAGATCGCCAACCCCATATCCCGGTGCTGTTGCGCCCCCTGCTTGCAGCCGTGGCCCCCGTTCGGGGCCTTTGGCTTGACGGCACCTTTGGCGCGGGCGGTTATGCGCGCGGCCTGATCGAGGCCGGGGCGGCCTGTGTGATCGGGGTTGACCGCGATCCGCTGGCGCTGGAAATGGCGCGCAGTTGGGCAGGCGATTATGGCGACAAGCTGCGGCTGGTGGCGGGGAATTTCTCGGAACTCGATGTTCACGCAGGCGCGCCGCTTGACGGCGTTGTCCTTGATCTGGGCGTCTCCTCGATGCAGATTGACCTGCCCGAGCGCGGGTTCTCGTTTCAAAAAGACGGCCCGCTGGATATGCGGATGAGCCAGTCGGGCGAAAGTGCCGCCGATCTGGTGAATGGCGCTTCGGAAACCCATTTGGCCGATATTCTCTATCACTATGGCGAAGAACGCGCCTCACGCCGGATTGCGCGCGCCATTCTCGAAGCCCGCAGCAAGGCCCCGATCGAGACGACGCTGCAACTGGCCGAGATCGTTGCCAAATGTCTGCCGCGCCCCAAACCGGGGCAAAGCCATCCGGCGACGCGGTCGTTCCAGGCCCTGCGCATTGCGGTGAACGCCGAATTTTCCGAACTGGTTCAGGGCCTTGCAAGCGCCGAGCGCGCGTTGAAGCCCGGAGGCCTCTTGGCGGTTGTGACCTTTCACTCGCTGGAGGATCGCGTGGTAAAGCGCTTTTTCCAACAGGCGTCGGGCGAGACGCCAAATTCAAACCGTTATGCCCCGGCAACCGAATCCACCACCGCACGTTTTGATCTTGTCACCCGCAAAGCGGTTGGCCCCGACGAGGTCGAACTTGCCGAAAACCCCCGCGCGCGTTCGGCCAAGCTGCGGGTGGCGCGGCGCACCTCGGCCCCGGCTTTGGCCCCCCAAGAGGGCAGTCTTGATGCCCCCGATCTGCCCACACAAAAGAAAGGTCGCCGCTGATCATGCGCCCTGTGCTTTATGTTTTGTCTTTTATCACGCTTTTGGGCCTTGGCTTCTGGGCCTATCGCGAGAATTACGCAACCCAGGCCTCTTTGCGGCAAGTGGCGGTTTTGCAAGACGAAATCGCCGGCCTGCGCGATGCGCTTTCCACGCAAAACGCCGAATGGGCCTATCTGAACCGGCCCGAGCGGCTGCGCGAATTGGCCACGCTGAACTTTGATCGGCTGGGCCTGTTGCCGATGGAGCCTGCGCAATTTGGCACCACCTCGGCGATTGCTTTCCCGCCGCCGCCCGTGGCCGCCGATTTCTCGGAGGGCGGTTTGCCGATCACCGATCCGGTCGCGATTTCCGGCGCGATTGATGCCGCGATGGAGCAAACGCCATGACCCGTATTCCGCTGCGCCCCTTGGCCCGCATCCTGCACGCGCGGGCCGCAGGCCAAAATCCCGACACCATCGAGCGCGACAACCTGCGTCAGCGCCACGAGCAAATGCGTGACCGTGCCCGTGGCCGCGCCAATTTCCGCCTTGCCCTGCTGGGCATGTGCTTTTTGTCGGCCTATACGCTGATCGGGGCGCGGATGGCGATGCTGGCGGGAACCGAGCCGGTCGAGCCGCGCACCGCCTCGAACGGATCGGAAATCACCGCCGGACGCGCCGATATCGTTGATCGCAATGGCCGGATACTGGCCACCAACATGCTGACCCATGCGCTTTATGTGCAGACCCGCGATCTGGTCGATCCGGCGCGCGTGGCGCATGAATTGGCGGTGATCTTTCCCGAACAGAAAGAAGACGATCTGCTGCGCCGCTTTACCGATGGGCGCTCGTTCTTGTGGATCCGCAAGGTTCTGTCGCCCGAGCAGATGCAAAAGGTGCATGAAATCGGCGATCCGGGCCTGTTCTTTGGCCCGCGTGAGATGCGGCTTTACCCAAATGGCACCCTTGCCGCCCATGTGTTGGGCGGGGCCTCGTTTGGCGCCGAAGGCGTGGCCTCGGCCGAGGTGATCGGCACCGCAGGCATCGAGAAATTCATGGACGCGCGCCTGCGCGACCCCGATCAGGCCGGAACGCCCTTGCAACTGTCGCTTGATCTGACGGTGCAGGCCACGGTCGAAGAGGTGTTGGCCACTGGCGTGCAGATGATGAACGCCAAGGGTGGTGCTGCGATCTTGATGGATGTTCACACCGGAGAAATCGTCAGCCTTGCCGCCTTGCCAACCTTTGATCCCAATGACCGCCCAAACCCGCCGGTTTCGGGCGATCCCTCGGATAGCCCGCTGTTCAACCGCGCGGTGCAGGGGATTTACGAGCTGGGCTCTACCTTCAAGATTTTTGCCGCCTCTCAGGCGATGGAGCTGGGCCTTGTGAACCCCGAAACCATGGTCGACGCCAATGCGCCGATGCAATGGGGCAAATACAAGATCAAGGAATTCGAAAACCACAACTACGGCCCGCTGCTGTCGGTCGCCGATGTGATTGCCAAATCCTCCAACGTCGGCACCGCCCATATCGCCCTGATGATCGGCGGCGAGCGCCAGCAGGCGTTCTTGAAATCGCTGGGCCTGTTTGATGCCTCGCCGGTAGAGCTGGTCGAGGCCAAAGGCGCCAAACCGCTGCGCCCGGCCCGCTGGCCCGATATTGTGACGATCACCGCCTCCTATGGCCACGGCATTTCTGGCAGCCCGATGAACCTTGCCGCCGCCTATGCCACCAT
>CBDUEF010000333.1:0-3637 GCA_965366095.1 uncultured Cypionkella sp.
CCGGCGGGCGGGGAAGGTTGTAAAAAAAAGCCGGTCTTTCCCCCCCCCCCAAATTTCCCCCCCGCCATTCGGTGACCCGAAAGGTATAGATCACATAAAGCGTGATCGTCACCACGACCACCGCCGTATATTGCCAGCCAAACAGCACCGCAAAGATGATCGACACCAAAACCAGCTGCACAATCAAAGGCCCGATGGAAAACAGCATGAAGCGCAGCAAGAAATCGACGCCCTTCACCCCGCGCTCGATGATCCGGCTGAGGCCGCCGGTTTTGCGCGTGATGTGATAGCGCAGGCTTAACTGATGGATATGGGTGAAGGTCTCGATCGCAAGTTTTCGCAGCGCCCTCTGGCCCACGCGCACAAAAATCGCGTCGCGCAACTCGCCAAAGACCACCCCGCCCAGCCGTGCCATGCCGTAAGCCACCGTCAATCCCACTGCCGCCATCGACAAAAACGTCGCGGCACCGGGATTTTCACCGGCCAAGAGGTCAACCGCCTGTTTGTATAAAAACGGCGTATAGACCTGCACCAAAGTTGCCAGCCCAAGGCTGATCAGCGCGGCCACCACCCTGATTTTCACCCAATTCTCGTCCTTGGGCCAAAGATAGGGCAAAATCCGCTTGATCGTATGCATGTTCGAGGCGCTGACGTCGGGGCTTTCGGTGGTCATCATTCTATCCTTGGTCCGTGCCGCCACACGGGGCCGCCGCGATGGGTTGCCTGTGGGCGGCACATGGTCTAATCTTTGTTCAAGAGTTCATGAGTAGTTGAAACATGCAGCAAGGTAAAGCCCTCGACGCCTTCGCGGCGCTGGCCAATTCGGATCGGCTGCATTTGCTGCGGCTGTTGATGCCTGTGGGTGAAACCGGGATGCCAGCGGGTGACATCGGGCGGCATCTGGGTCTTGCGGCGTCACGATTGTCGTTTCACCTTTCCACGTTGGAACAGGCCGGGCTGATACGCTCTCGCAAGCAGGCGCGCAACGTGTTTTATGCGGTCAATCCAGCCGGGATGGGCCAAACCATCGCCTATCTGCTGAACGATTGCTGCTGCAATCACCCCGAAGTGCTGGCGTGCTGTCAGCCCGAAGCACCGGCTACTGCGCCCCCGGAAGCGTAAACACCTGGCCCGGATAGATCAGATCGGGATCGCGGATTTTATCCTTATTCGCCTGATAAACCTGCACATAAAGCACACCGTCGCCAAATTCGGTTTTGGCAATCCCCCAAAGCGTGAAACCGGGCTGCACCGTCACCGAAACCGGGGCAGGTTTTGCAGGCGGCAATGGCGCCTCATCACCTGAGGCCAAGGCAGGGGCCCCAACCTTATCGGGCATCGGCGCAACTATCGCCACCTCGGGGGAAGGTGCATTGGCCAGAACCTCCGGGGATATCGGGGCCACCGGAGCCGCGGCGGCATTGGCCGCCGGCGCGATCTCGACATTGGCCACTTTGGCCTCCGGCACCGATGCCGCCGACGCAATCGCCAGCGCCTCCAGCGTTTCGCGCTTGAACGGGGTTTCATAGCGCGAGGCCACTTTGCCTTCGGCGTTGATCTGATCCGCCCTCAACACATAGAGCCCTGCCGCCACATCCGGCAAAGTCACCGCCCAATGACCATCCGCACCAATCGCCGCCCCGCCCGAGTCCGCCCCATCAAGATAAATCCGCACGAACGCCATCGCGGTGCCACTGCCCGACAGTTGCACGGCACCATCGGGAGCATAGGCAATTGCGTCGATGCTGACATTCGCCACCGTTTGGGCGCCCGATTGCAGCACCTTGACGCCGTCCTGCGTCACCAGCAACGCCGCAGGCGGTGCTTCGGCCACCGCAGGCACAGGCTCGGTTGCGGTGCCGCTGGGTGCTGGCAAAACATCCTCGGGGGGCGACAGGGAAGGCGAGGAATTCAGAGAATCCGGGATCTGAGGAGCCTCCAACATCGCCACCTCTGGCTTGGCTTGGCCGGTGGGTGCCACAGCGACGCTGTCAAGCGACAAAACCTCGGTCCCATCTTGCAAGCGCATCGCCAAAGTCAACAGACGCGGGGCTGGGCTGGGGGGCAAGGTGGTGAGGATGGCGAATTTACCTTGCCCATCGGCATATGTCTGCCAAAAATCCACACCATCCATGCGCAACGCCACCAACGCACCCGCAACAGCCGCCCCCGCAATGGTGGCGCTGCCATCGGGTTCCACCCGCACCACATCAAAACGTGGTGGCTCGGCAGCTTTCTTCGCCAGTTTGGGCGCGACAGGGGCAAGCTCTGCCACCGCGCTTTGCGACGCCGGTGCTGCTGCCTCAGCAGAGGGCGGGGCCTGTTCAGGCGCAACCAGCGGCTGCTCCATTGGCGTGACAATCGGCGCGTCCTTGGGAGAGCCAGTTTGCCACAAAGCCCAGCCCACAACCGCCACAACCGCCGCCCCAGCCGCGCCCAGACCCAGCTTGCCGCCCTGCCCCAGATTTTGCCACGCTGCCATTTCTTCCCCCGCAAACCGCGGGGCCTGTTCCCGACCCCTGCTTTCCATTGCCAGAAAACCCCTATATCCCCGCCCAAAGCAACTGTTTTTCCCAAAGGCTTGTGAATGTCCGAAACTCCTGTGTCGATCTGTGTCTTCTGTGGCTCGCGCTTGGGTATCGACCCCGCCTACACGGCAAGCGCCCGCGCGCTTGGAAGGGCCATCGCCGATCAAGGCTGGCGCTTGGTTTACGGCGCAGGCGATGTCGGGCTGATGGGCGAGGTTGCCCGCGCGGCGCAAGCGGCGGGCGGGCGCACTTTGGGCGTCATCCCCACCCATCTGATGGGGGCCGAGCGCGGCAAGCGCGATCTGACCCAATTCATCATCACCGAAACCATGCATGAGCGCAAAAAGGTGATGTTCATGAATGCCGATGCCATCGTGGTTCTGCCAGGTGGCGCGGGAAGTCTGGATGAGTTTTTCGAAGTGCTGACCTGGGCGCAGATCGGTCTGCACCACAAACCAATCCTGCTGTTGAACGCGGCCGGCTACTGGACGCCGCTGGTCGATCTGATCGACCATATCATTGCGCAGGGCTTTGCCGATCCCAGCCTGACCGCGCAGTTTGTTTGCGTTGCCGATGTCGAGGGCGCGCTTGCCCAAATCACCAAAAGACTGCAATGACAGAGGCCGCAGATTGAACGGGACACCCGAAGTCATGTATGCCATCCCCTCGCCTATCCTGATGCTGGCCCTGCTGGTCACGATGGGTCTGGCCATCTACATCGGCACCCGCATGGGAAAAAACCGGGCCAGTCGCACCTCGGAAGAAGGTCGCGCGCAAGTTTCGGCGCTGCAAGGCTCGCTTCTGGGCCTGCTCGCGCTGCTGCTGGGCTTCAGCTTTTCGCTGGCGCTGGGGCGTTATGATGATCGCTCGGTGGCCGTGATCACCGAGGCCAATGCCATCGGCACCGCCTGGCTGCGCACCGATTTGGTGGCAGAACCTGCGCGCGGCGATCTGCGCAAGGCGTTGGTGGACTATACCGCCGAACGGGTCGCGGCGGGCGGCAATGACATGACGCAAACCGAGGATCGCAACCGCCTGTTGTCCGCCGCCCAAGGGCAATTCACCCAAATCTGGGCGCTGGCCAGCACTTTGGCGCGCGAAACCCCCAA
>CBDUEF010000334.1:0-3634 GCA_965366095.1 uncultured Cypionkella sp.
GATCGGCGTGCCCTTGGGGTTTTTGGCGGCGCTGAAACCCGGCAGTATTCTGGACACATCCACCATGATCGGCGCGGTTTCAGGCCTGTCGATGCCGCAGTTCTGGCTGGGGCTGTTGATGATGTATCTGTTTTCGCTGACTCTGAACTGGTTTCCGAGTTTCGGCTATGGCGGTGGGGATTTCAAACATCTGGTGTTACCCGCGATCACGCTGGGGGTCACACCGCTGGCGCTGCTTGCCCGCACCACGCGGGCCGGGGTGCTGGATGTGATGAACGCCGATTTCATCCGCACCGCGCAATCCAAAGGCATGAGCAGCGCCCGCGTCGTGCAATGGCATGTGGTGCGCAACGTGTTGGTTCTGGTTGTCACCACGATTGGGCTGCAATTTGGCTCGATGATGGGGCAAGCGGTGGTGATCGAAAAGCTGTTCTCCTGGCCGGGCGTCGGCTCGCTCTTGGTTGACAGTGTGGCGCTGCGCGACATTCCGGTGGTGCAGGGCACGATTTTGGTGATCGTGCTGTGGTTTTTGCTGATCAATACCGCTGTCGATATCCTTTACGCGGCGATCGACCCGCGCATCAAACAGGTCTGAGGGCGCATGCGACGGTATCTCAATCTTAACCTGATCCTTGGCGGCACCCTCACCCTGCTGGTCATTGTCGCGGGTGCCTTTGCACCGCTGCTGACCCATCTTGATCCGGTGCTTGACGCCGATTTGATGAATTCGCAGATGCCCCCTTCGGCGCATTTCTGGTTCGGAACCGACTCGCAGGGTCGCGATATCTTTACCCGTGTGCTTTACGGCGCGCGGATTTCGCTCACTGTCGGCATCGTCTCGCAGGTGATCAACTCGGTGATCGGGCTCGCCTTGGGGATTTCTGCCGCCTATTGGGGCGGTTGGTGGGATGATCTCGTCAACGGCTTGACCAATATGATGCTGGCGATCCCGTCGCTGATCTTCGCGTTGGCGATCATGGCGGTGCTTGGGCCGGGGCTGGTAAGCCTGCTGATCGCACTGGGGCTGACCAACTGGTCATGGACCTGCCGCATTGCGCGATCTGCCGCTCTGTCGTTGAAAAGTCAGGGCTATGTGCAGGCAGCGCAAACCATGGGTTATAGCGATATCCGCATCATGGCCACGCAACTTGTGCCCAATATGCTGGGACCAATTCTGGTGATCGGCACGCTGGGCGCAGGCTCGGCCGTGCTGTCCGAAGCGGCGCTGTCGTTTCTGGGCCTTGGCATCCGCCCGCCCTTCCCCAGTTGGGGCAGCATGTTGACCGATGCGCGTGAGTTGATCGTGCTGGCACCCTGGGCCGCGATCTTCCCCGGTCTTGCTATTTTCCTTGCTGTTCTGGGCTTTAACCTACTTGGCGACGGGCTGCGTGACATGCTCGACCCCCATATGCGGACGCGCGCGCCATGAGCAATGACAACCAACTGTTGGAGCTGAAAAACCTGTCTATCGGCTTGCCGTCGCGTTCGGGGCCGCATGATCTGGTCAAGGGTGTGAGCTTTTCGATCATGCGCGGCGAGATGTTCGGGCTTGTGGGCGAGTCTGGCTCGGGCAAAAGCCTGACGGCGTTGTCGTTGATGCGATTGCTGAAAAAGCCGCTGACAATAACCGGAGGCGAGATCATTTTTGATGGCACTGATCTGCGCAGCCTGTCCGAGCGCGCCATGCGCAGCCTGCGCGGCAACCGTATTGCGATGATATTTCAAGAACCGATGACAGCGCTTAATCCACTCTCTACCGTCGGGCGGCAGATTGCAGAAATGTTTGTGCTGCATCAGGGCACAAGCTGGGACGAGGCCAACAAGCGCGCCGTCGAGTCGCTGGCCAGCGTCAAAGTGCCCGCCCCAGAAGAGCGCGTGCATGCCTATCCGCACCAGATGTCGGGCGGCATGCGCCAGCGCGTCATGATCGCCATAGCGCTGGCCTGCAATCCGGCGCTGTTGATCGCTGACGAGCCGACAACGGCGCTGGATGTGACGGTGCAGGCCGAGGTGCTGCGCCTGATTGCGGAACTGTGCAGTGAGCGCGGCACGGCGGTGCTGCTGATCAGCCATGATCTGGGCGTGATCGCAAATATTTGTCAGCGGGTCGGCGTGATGTATGGCGGCAAGCTGGTTGAAGAGCGCGACACATATGATCTGTTTTCCAACCCCCAACACCCCTATACCCAAGGGCTTTTGGGCGCTTTGCCCCGGCTTGGCTCGCGCCAGATCAAGGGGCGCCAGCGGTTGGTGGATATCGACAGCCTGATCAAGGATCGCTCACGATTGACCGAAGCCTTTTATTCAGAGCCGCGCCACCCCGAGCGCAACGCCCATCTGCGCGCCGCGCATAGTGGCAGAGATACCCCATGAACGCACCGCTTTTGCAAATCTCTAACCTGCATGTGCAGTTCCCGATCGGCTCGCAACTGCTGGCCCGCAATCGGCGCGTGCTGCATGCTGTCAGTGGCGTTGACCTGACTCTGAACCGTGGCGAGTGCCTGTCTATCGTTGGCGAATCCGGTTGCGGTAAATCCACCCCCGCGCTGGCGGTGATGGGGCTGCAACCGCCGACCTCGGGCGATATTCTGTTTGAGGGCCGCTCGATCATTGGGGCCAATACGCCCGACCGGATGGCGCGCGCGCGAATCTCGCAGATGGTGTTTCAAGATCCCTACGCCTCGCTCAATCCGCGCCAAACCGTGCAGCAAACCCTTGCCGCGCCCCTGCGGCTGCATTGCACCACGGTGAAATCCGAGGTGGAAGACCGCATCGCCGAAATCCTACGCAAGGTTGGTTTGCTACCCGAACACGCCCATCGTTACCCGCATGAATTTTCCGGCGGCCAGCGCCAGCGCATCGGCATCGCCCGCGCGCTGATCCTCAATCCGCAGATCATCATGCTGGACGAGCCAGTTTCGGCGCTGGATGTCTCAGTACGCGCGCAAATCATCAATCTGCTGTTGGATTTGCAGGAAGATCTCAATCTATCCTATGTGATGATCAGCCATGATCTTGGCGTGGTCGAGCATATGAGCAACCGCGTTGCAGTGATGTATTTTGGCCAGATCGTCGAAATTGGCCCCTGGGACGCAATTTTTTCGAACCCCACGCATCCATACACCCGCAAGCTGATCTCAACCATTCCCAATCCCGAAACCGTGCTGCATCCAGAGCAAGAGTCGAAACTGACAGCCGCCCGCCTGCCACCGCAGGGCTTTCGGTTTCACCCTGAAAACACCGAACGCCCTGATGTCTATGCGGCACCTGAGCCATCTGAACTTATTGCGATAGGGCCGGATCATCTGGTTCGCTGCCAAGCCATCGGCGGCTGAACCACGGTGTTGTCGCTTTCCCCCTAGCCCCCGGACCCTGGTTTCTCATCGGGGCTTGGCCCACCTGAATACTTTGTTCTTTGAGTAGATCTGGGTAGTTGTCGTCGGTAATCCCCCATTTTTAGAGGGATGCATCTGTAGAATTTACGCGGCCATTTTCAGTTTTCTTTGCGGGTGTGATACCGGCGATGCCCCATTGCCCGGCAATGGTTTGCGCGCAAACCATGAGAGGGATGTTGGGGCGGTCGTTGTTGTAAGTCCATAACCATTGCGTGGCGTAATCTTGAGCCTTCCACTGG
>CBDUEF010000335.1:0-3610 GCA_965366095.1 uncultured Cypionkella sp.
CAGATAAATCCGTCCGCGTGGGCTGTCCAACTCATCCCCCAACACTTGATAGGTCGGGCAAGTGGCGGTGCAAAACCCGCAATGCACGCAAGAGCGCAGGATGCCGTTGGCCTCGGCAATGGCTGGATTGCGCAATTGCTCGGGCGTGAAGTTGGTTTGCATCAGCCCATGATCCCCTGATTAAGCACGCCGAGCGGATCGAATTTCGCGCGCAGCGCCTGTGCGATTGCGGCCAGATTCGGGGCTTCGGGTGCGAAGGTTGAAAAGCCTCCCCCCCTGATCAACGTCGCATGACCTTTGATGCCAGCCAAAGCCGCCCGCGCATCCTGTCCCTCCGGCAACAGCGCCCAAACCAGCCCACCGCCCCAATCCAACAGCGTCTCACCACCCAAAGCCTGCACAACGCGCGGGCCGTCGGACGGTTTCACCGAAATCCGCCAGATCGCCCCCAGCTTGCCCGCAAAGCCGCGCAGATCGCGCAAATCGGCCCAAAGTGCGGCGCTTTCAGCCGCCTCAATCAGCCGCCACTCCCCGCCCAACTGGCCCCGCAAGGCCGCCGCGCGATGGCCGCCCGACCCCGCCATTCCCTCCAGCCGGATCATCGCCGCCCCACCCATATAGCCCGCACCCGATGGGTCATAAGGCGAGCCCATCGCCTGTGTCAGCGCCGCGACCGCCTTGCCAGCATCCATCCCCTCGCCGATCAGCGTCGCCTCCGCCTCAGGTATCGCTTGCACCTTGAAACTCACCTCGGTGATCACGCCCAAAGTGCCATGGCTGCCCGCCATCAGCTTGGCCAGATTATAGCCGGTGACGTTCTTCATCACCCGCCCGCCGTTCTTGATCACCTCGCCCCGCCCAGACACAAAACGCAGGCCCAACAGCGCATCGCGGCAGGCCCCCACCTGCACCCGACGCGGACCCGAAGCATTGGCCGCCACCACGCCACCGATGGTCGAGACACCTTCACGCCCCAGCACCGCCCGCATATCCGGCACTTCAAAGGCCAGCCGTTGCCGCTCGCCCTTCAGCACCGCCTCAATCTCGGCCAAAGGCGTTCCGGCTTGCGCCACCAAAGTCAGCGCCCCCGGCTCGTAAAGCGTGATCCCCGACAGCCCCCCCGTTTCCAGAACCTCGCCTCGTGCGATGCCAATGAAACGCGTCCCGCCGCCCCGCAACACAAAAGGTCCCGCGCCGCGCACCGCCTCGGCCATCTCGCTTTCGGTTGTGGGCCGCATCGCTTTCCCTTTCATCTGTCTGAAAATATCCCACAGGGGGCTCGGGGGGTGTGAAACCCCCCGCCTTTCAACCAGTCCGCCGCGCGGCGCTGCTCTCCAGCGGAAACACCTTGGCCGGGTTCAACAGCCAGGCCGGATCGAACACATCCTTGACCCACATCTGCGCCTCCATATCGGCAGGGGCAAATTGCACCGCCATCAGATCGCGCTTTTCGATGCCCACACCATGCTCGCCGGTCAGACAGCCGCCAACCTCGACGCAAAGCTTCAGAATCTCGGCGCCAAAAGCCTCGCACAGCTCCAGATCGCCCGCCTTGTTGGCATCATAAAGGATCAGAGGGTGCATATTGCCATCGCCGGCGTGAAAGACATTGCCGACATCCAGCCCGTAGTCCTTGGACATCTCGCCGATCCGGCGCAGCACAAAGGGCAGGCTCGACACCGGGATGGTTCCGTCTAGGCACATGTAATCATTGATCTGTCCCATCGCACCGAACGCCGATTTGCGGCCCAGCCAGATGCGTTTGGCCTGATCCTCATCCGCTGCCTCGCGGAATTCAACGGGGCTATGTGCCATCGCAATGGCCTTGATCCGGGTAAGCTGCTCGTCAATCTCCGCCGGGCTGCCCTCGACCTCGATGATCAGCAGCGCCTCGCAGTCTGGGTATCCTGCATGGGCGAAAGCCTCGGTTGCGCGGATGCAGGGGCGGTCCATGAATTCGATGGCCACGGGCAGGATACCGGCCTTGATGATGTCGGACACGCAGGCCCCTGCCACCTCGTTGGACTCGTAGCCCACCAGAACCGGGCGCGCGCCTTCGGGTTTGGGCAGAATGCGCAGGGTGGCCTCTGTCACCACGCCCAACTGGCCCTCGGAGCCGCAGATCACTCCCAGCAAATCCAGACCTGCCGCATCAAGATAGGGCCCGCCGATTTCAACGACGCTGCCATCCATCTGAACCAGTGTGACGCCCAGCAAATTATTCGTCGTGACCCCATATTTCAGGCAATGCGCCCCGCCCGAGTTCATCGCTATATTGCCCGCAATGGCACAGGCAAGCTGGCTGGAGGGATCGGGGGCGTAGAACCAGCCGTCGGATTCAACTGCGCCGGTCACGCTCAGGTTAGTGCGGCCTGATTGCACCCGGATAAAGCGGTTGTCGTAATCGGTTTCCAGCACGGCGTTCATCCGCGCCACACCCAGGATCACACAATCGGCGGTGGGCAGCGCGCCACCGGCAAGGCTGGTTCCGGATCCGCGCGGCACCACGGGCACACCAAGCTCGTGGCAAAGCCGCAGCACTGCCGAAACCTCGGCCGTCGAGCGCGGCAGAACGGCGGCCAAGGGGGCGCAGCGATAGGCGGGCAGGGCGTCACATTCATAGGCGCGGGTTTCGTTGGGATCGGAAATAACGGCATCCATCGGCAGGATTTGACGCAAGCGCGCGATGATCATGGCGCGGTTGGTCAGGATTGCCGCATTGGGCATTGGCATCTGCATTGGGGTCTCGCAGTATTTTGGGTATTGGTAATATGTAGTAACCAACTCTGTTGAATGACAAGGCAAAACACAGAAGCGGGACTCAGGCCTTGCGGCTGCGACGCCCCTCGACCAGCCAGGCAGAGATGGCCAGAAGGCTGGCCAAGACCAGCATCAGCCAAGCGGGCAGCAGTTGCACCACGCGCAAATCTTGGGTGACATAGGCGCCGCGCGGGGTGATGCCAAGCCAGCCGCGCCCGGCGGCGGGGCGGCCTTCGCGCACGTCGCGCAGCGAAGGCAGGCCGGACTCGATCGGCACAATACCGCCCTGCATCGGCGCAACCACCGGGGCCAGCACTGTGGGATTGGCGATGGTTTCAACGAATTCCCGCGGGGCCGAAGGGCCAACGCCGACAACGCGGGTCAGGTTGCCTTGTTCCAGCCGGTAAAGGCCCAGCATCGGGGCTTGCCAATCAATCTGATATTTGCCGGGTTCCACTTGCGGCAGGGTCAGGTCTACCGAAGTGCCATCGGGCGCGATGATCGTCAGCGGCCCCGGCGGGGTTTCGGCGATGGTGCGGCGGGTGATGGTCAGCTGGTCGGATTTGGCGGTGGCGGTCAGCGCCTCTTCCTCAAGTTCGGGTTCTTTCAGCATCCAATGCGCCAGACGGCGCAACAGTTCCAACTGCGGCCCGCCGCCCTCATAACCGCGCCCCCAGAGCCAGGCCTGATCCGAGGCAAGCACCGCGACGCGGCCCTCGCCCACCCGGTCAAGCACCAACAACGGCAGATCGCGCGGACCTTTCATCACCACCTGACCCGAGCGCGCCTGCAACTCCATCAACCGGAACCATCGACCCCACCCCCCCTTGGGCGCGAGTTTCTCCAGCCC
>CBDUEF010000336.1:0-3605 GCA_965366095.1 uncultured Cypionkella sp.
GGTCCAAGGTAACCGCATTAGCATAAGCCCAGAGATCGAGGTCGCGAGAGATGAACTCGCTGCCGTTGTCGACCCGGATGGTCCTTGGGTAGCCTATCTTGGCACAGATCCGTTCCAGCGTCTGAACCACGTCTTCACCACGATGCGCGAAGCGCGGATCGGTTGCAGGGCTGTAGCGCGAGTGCGTGTCCACGGTGGTCAGGATGCGGAGCTTCTTGCCTGTCGCCAGCTGATCATGGACAAAATCCCCTTACGGCGAATGCGCGCAATCGCCTACCGGGCAACGCATCGCCCAGACATCGTTCGGCCCAACCGCATTCTGGCGATCTGCGCGCAGCTTCGCCTTCTCCCGCCGTTTCGGGTGCTTGTTTCGCAGCTGGAGTCCCACCTCATTGTAAATCCTGCGAGTCTTCTTCATGTTGATCTCCCAACCTTCCCGGCGCAGCAGCACGTGCACGCGCCGATACCCATAGCGCACACGCGTTTCGCAGATCTCCTTTATCCGTCTTTCGACGGATAACATCCTGAAGCATTTCCCGGTCCAGCGTCAGGTCCGCCACGATTGTCTTCAACCGGCTGTTCTCGTTGTCGAGCTGCTTGAGCCGCTTCATCTCGGTCGGCAGCAGACCCGCGTATCGTTTCTTCCAGTTGAAGTAGGCTGCCGGACTGAACCCGCCTTGCGGCAGATCTCCACGACGGCCGTGCCGTCCTCGCCCTGCGTGATAATGAACGCCTTCTGAGCGTCCGTGAACTTAGATGCTTTCATTGCGATTCCGCGCCTCTCCCAGCCGGAAAAATTTATCGGAAAACTCTAGCTTCAAACGGCCCAGTTTTCAGGGGGCAGAGCAGGTCAACAGGCGGCAAGTTCACGTATGACTGCATTCAAGAGTATACGACCTGCAGCAGTGGCAATTACTCGATTGCCAACCAGTTCAATCATACCCAAGCGACACATCTCGGATACCTTTGCCGGGTTCAGCGGCTTTCCCGCAAAAGATTCAAAGCGATCAATTTCCATCCCTTCACGCAAACGCAATGACATGATCAAATATTCATCTGCACGTTCCGACAAAGAGAGCGGCGATCGCGGCAATTCAGCCGCTGAGCCAGATTCGACCGCTGCAAGCCAAGCCCCGGGTGCTTTGGGAGCAACAGTAGCATAGCGGATCCCATTAAGTGTCAGCCGGCCATGCGCCCCCGGCCCAATGCCGACGTAGTCTCCGCCCCGCCAATAGATAAGATTGTGCATAGACTCTGCCCCAGGCCTTGCGTGATTGGAAACTTCATAGGCGGGGAGGCCATGTTTTGCACAAATTTCCTGAGTTAACAGATACATATCTGCGCCCAGATCCTCATCAGGAAGATTCAGCAGATTTCCGCGTGCAAATCGTTCCGCAAACACTGTCCCATCCTCAATCGTCAGTTGATACAGGGACAGGTGATCAATCGCCAAACTGAGTGCCGCGTTCAGTTCGATGCGCCAATCTGCCAAGCTTTGATTCTGGCGTGCATAGATCAGATCGAAACTCACTCGGTCAAAACATTTGCGGGCGACGTCAAATGCTTGATGGGCTTCTTTGACACTGTGCAGACGACCCAAGCGACGCAAATCAGTGTCGTTCAGTGCCTGCAACCCCATCGAAATACGCGTAACACCTGCATCTCGGTAACCTCGAAAGCGACACGCCTCAACCGAGCCGGGATTGGCCTCGAGCGTAATTTCGGGGTTATTCGTCATAGGCCAATTGGCACGAACGCGCTCAATGATGGCGTAGACAAGTTCCTGATCCATCAATGACGGTGTGCCGCCACCGAAGAATATAGTCTGCAGCACCCGCCCGCGAGTTTCCCGGCCCAGGCGGTCTATCTCGGTTAGATAGGCGTTTTGCCAGCGCCTTTGGTCAATCTTTGTGGCGACATGGCTGTTGAAATCACAATATGGGCATTTTGATTGGCAGAATGGCCAATGCAAATAGAGCCCAAAACCGCCCTTGTTCCAATCCTCCATATGCTACCCTTTGAAAGCGGTGACTTCGATTTCGATTAGCATTTCAGGTTGGATCAACCCGGCAATTACCATAGTTGCTGCCGGTCGGATTTCACCCAAAACATCACCCAGAACCGGAGTGATGTGGTCCAGCAACGCCCTGTCGGAAACAGTATATTGAACCCGCACGATATCAGCCATCTCGAAACCCGCTTGTTCCAGCACTTCTGAGATGGTGGCAAAGCAATTTCTCGCCTGCGCAGCGACATCTTCGGGGATCGTCATCGACGTGTAGTCGTATCCTGTTACTCCGGATACGAAACACCAGCCGCCCTTAACGATTGCGCGACTGTATCCCATTGTCGCCTCAAAAGGAGAGCCAGTGGAAATGCGCCTCATTTGAAACATCCCTCAACAAGTTTCCTAAAAGCCAGCGCCCGGTGACTCATTTCATTCTTTTGCCAGCGATCCATCTCGGCAAAAGTTGCCAAATACCCGTCTGGCTGAAAGATCGGATCATAGCCGTGCCCTTGTTCTCCCCGCATTGGCCAAACAATTTGGCCGGGTATGATGCCCTCAAAAACTTCATCATGCCCGTCAGGCCACGCCAAAACCAAAGTGCAGCAAAACTGCGCTCGCCGCGGAAAAACGGCTGATACGGACTCAAGTTCTGACCATGTTCGAACCATCGCCTTGTGAAAATCTCGGCCGCTTCCTGTTTCCGCCCAATCCGCCGTATAAACACCCGGAGCACCACCGAGGCCATCGACGCAAATACCGGAATCATCGGCAAGTGCGACCATATTGGAAGACCTGGCCGCGTCATGCGCCTTTATCCTCGCGTTCCCGACAAAGGTGGTTTCAGTTTCATCCGGCTCAGGCAGGCCGAGGTCCTTTGAAGACACCACCTCAATGTCAAACCGCTCCAATAACTTGGATATTTCTTCCAGCTTCCCGAGGTTGTGCGTTGCCACCAAGAGCCTTTTTTCGGAAAATTTGCGCATCAGGACAAGCCCAAGACCTGTTTTTGTGCATCGACCAAGGATTTGATGCCGACTTCGGATAGATCTATCAGATGGTTCATTTCATCCCGAGAAAACGTAGCACCTTCTGCCGACATCTGAACTTCGATCAATCGTCCCCGACCGGTAAGAATGAAATTACCGTCCGTCCCTGCGGCGCTATCCTCAACATAATCGAGATCCAAAATCGGTTGACCCGCATAAATACCCGAGGAAATTGCAGCAACATGATCAACAATTGGATCGCTGGATATTGCCCCGGATTTCAACAATTTGTTCACAGCAAGCCGAAGAGCCACCCAACCTCCGGTAATGGAAGCGCAACGAGTGCCGCCATCGGCTTGAATAACATCACAATCAATTACGATTTGCCGTTCGCCAAGGGCCGAGCGATCGACTCCAGCACGTAGCGCACGCCCTATCAGGCGTTGAATTTCTTGCGTTCTACCTGATTGTTTTCCTGCAGCCGCTTCGCGTCGCATCCGCGAATTCGTCGCGCGGGGCAGCATCCCATATTCAGCCGTTACCCAACCCAATCCAGTATTCTTGAGAAAGGGTGGCGCCTTGTCTTCTATGGTAGCCGAGCAAAGTACATG
>CBDUEF010000337.1:0-3573 GCA_965366095.1 uncultured Cypionkella sp.
TCCTGACCAATGACGAGACCATCGCCAAAAAGGTTAACTCGGCGATTTTCCCCGGTATCCAGGGCGGCCCGCTGATGCATGTGATCGCCGCCAAAGCCGTGGCTTTTGGTGAGGCGCTGCGTCCCGAGTTCAAAACCTATCAGGCGCAAGTGATCAAGAACGCCCAAGCCTTGGCCGATCAATTGATGAAGGGCGGGCTTGGCACTGTGACTTCGGGCACCGACACCCATCTGATGCTGGTCGATCTGCGGCCCAAGGGTGTGAAGGGTAATGCCACCGAAAAGGCTTTGGGTCGCGCCCATATAACCTGCAACAAGAACGGTATCCCCTTTGATACCGAAAAGCCCACCATCACCTCTGGTATCCGTCTGGGCACGCCCGCAGGCACCACGCGCGGCTTTGGCGAGGCCGAGTTCCGCCAGATCGGCGATTGGATTGTTGAAGTGGTCGACGGTTTGGCCACGAATGGCGAAGAAGGTAACGCGGCGGTTGAGGCGGCCGTGAAAGCCAAGGTCGAGGCGCTGTGCAAGGCTTTCCCGATCTATCCCGGCCTGTAGTTTTGCGCGGCCGTAAATGGCCCTTTATCGCTCTTGCCGCCGCAACCTTGGTTGCGGCGGTTCCGTTTTGGTTTCTTTACAAACCCATTGTGAGAACCGGCGCCATCACCATAGACATGAACAACCTGCCCCCACCAGACCAGATGCCGCCGCGCGGCGGCAGCTATGACTATGCCGAGGCAGTCAGCGATCTGCGCAGCAACCCGCCCCCGACACTGAAGATCACAAAATTCGACCCGACCCATGACAGGGTTGTGCTGGATGGCCAGCCGCTCGACGGGGTGAATTTGCCACCAGGCCTGAGGATGGAAGAAAAGCAAGAAAGCACTGTTTTGCTGTTTCCCGACGGAGGGTTCGTGGTGTTGCGTGGCGTGACGCCTGCGCTTTGGCAGGCCGGGGCCGCGCGGCAAATCCATGGCTCAGTCGGCAACGATGCCTTGAAGGGGGGCGCTGCAGACGACGTCTTTGTTCCCGGCAGCGGCCAAGACAGCGTGACACCCGACGCGGGCGATGATTATATCCTTTATACCTCGGGGATTACGACAATCCTTAACTCGCCGCCAAACCTGGGCGATGATCGGCTTGATCTGCGCCGTTTCAGCACCAATGATCTGGCGTTTCATGCCGAGGGCCAAGACCTGCACATTACCTCGCCAAGCGGTGATGTCTTGCTGAAAGGTCAGTTCAGTGCCTCTGGCAATATCGAGACCGTGCTGCTTGCCGAGCAAAGGGTTCTGACTTCGCGGGATCTTCGTTCCATGCTGGGCCTATAGGGTGGGTCTGCCGACCCCCCGCATCGAACGCCGCCTTGGTGATTTGGCACGGGCGATGCTGCCTTATGGGCTGGCCGAGTTGGTCATGTTCGTGCTGAAACAGGGCTGGGCTTGCCTGTTTGGCGGGCTGCTGCTGGCGGCGATTATCCTGAGCAAACTGCTGTGGAACCCCGATTGGCCGCTGCAGCGCTATGACGCGCTGTTCCTGTTCGCCGTCGCCACACAGATCATCTTCCTGCACTTTCGGCTTGAGACCTGGGACGAGGCGCGGGTGATCTTGCTGTTTCATCTGACCGGCACCGCGATGGAGCTTTTCAAAACCCACGCCGGATCATGGGCTTACCCCGAGCCTGCGTTTTTCAAACTGGCCGGAGTGCCGATGTTTTCGGGCTTTATGTATGCCGCCGTTGGCAGCTATATGGCCCGCGTGATCCGCATATTCGAGATGCGTTTTGCCCCCTACCCGCCGCTCTGGGCGACATTTGCACTTGCCATTGCGATCTATGTCAACTTTTTCGCGCATCACTTTTTGCCCGATATCAGGCTGGCCCTCTTTGCCGCCACGCTGATCCTTTTTGCGCGCTCCCGCGTCTGGTTTCGCATTTCTGATCGTCACCACTGGATGCCGCTTTCCCTTGCCGCGTTGTTGTCCAGTGTCGCCCTTTGGGTCGCTGAAAACATCGGCACCGCCTCCGGCACTTGGCTTTATTCCGGCCAGCGACCGGAACATTGGGTTAGCTTTGCCAAACTTGGTTCGTGGTATTTGCTGCTTTAACGTGGCCTTTGTCACGGTGACAGTGGTCAGCCGGGGGGGCGCTGTCACAACAAAACCTGACCGATCAAATGAACCCGCGCCAATAAAGCACCGCGATCAGACCGATCAGCACCACCAGAATGGCAAAAGCCACCGACCCGGCCAGATTGACCAGTATGCCCACCCTGCGGTGCTTCACGTTGATTCCACCCAAATGGCGCACGCAAGTATCATAGGCGCGCGCAAACTCGGCTTGATCCAATTGCATGTAAAGGCGCGGATTTTGCGACAACTCGGCGCCCTCTGCCAGCTTTTCGCCAGCACTGCGAACCTTGCGCGGCAACCGTCTCCCGGCCTTTTTCAGGCGGGCGCGCAAATCCACGCCATGGGCCGAAAGCCGTTCTTGCAGCAGCTCCGCCACGCGATCCGCCATTTGCTGAATTGTGACCGCGCTCATTGCCTGACCCCTGTTGGTGACGCCACCCTATCCGGGCAAGTGGAACCCTTCAACTCACTCTGGTGACGCGCAAACGATTGCGTTATAAAAACCCATGCTTGCCTTTACCCGCCACCCCGCCACCATTGCAGCCACCTCAATCCCGTTGATAATTGCCCATGGCCTTTATGGATCTGGGCGCAATTGGGGCGTAGTGGCGCGCCGTCTGGCTGAAAACCGCGATGTGATCACGGTGGATATGCGCAATCACGGCACCAGCCCGCGTTTTTCCACTCAGTCCTATCCCGAAATGGCCGATGACTTGGCTCAGGTGATCCGCGAACTGGGTGGGCAGGCTGATTTGATCGGGCATTCAATGGGCGGCAAGGCGGCAATGGTGCTGGCCCTGACCAACGGCGCGTTCATCCGGCGGTTGGTTGTGGCCGACATTGCGCCGGTGGGATATGGCCACGATCAAACCCATCATATCAAGGCGATGCGGGCGCTTTCGCTTGAAGGGCTGACCAGCCGTTCCGAAGCTGATCGCCGCCTTTCTGCACATATCGCCGATCCGGGGCTTCGCGCCTTTTTTCTGCAATCGCTCGATTTGAAAGCGCGCCCGGCACAGTGGCGGTTGAATTTCGACACGTTGGCGGCCGAGATGCCCAAAATCATTGGCTGGCCCGAGATTGACGGGCAGTTTTGCGGCCCGACCTTGTTCCTGACCGGATCAGAAAGCAGCTATGTGCTGCCCGAGCATCGGGCCAAAATCATGGCACTATTTCCAAAGGCCCGCTTTGCCACGCTGAAAGGTGCTGGCCATTGGCTGCATGCCGACCGCCCGCGCGAATTTGAGGAGACCGTCCGGGTCTTTTTGACGGCCTGAACAGGCTAACCGGCGATGGCTTTGGCGACAAAAAAGCTGACAGGGACCGACAATATGAAGCCCGCAGCTACGGCCACCAGAATCGGGTTCAATGTGTCGTAGCCAGTGGTCAAGGCAATGATCACGCCAATCCCCATCATCGAGGTGGAAATGATAGAAAACAGCAC
>CBDUEF010000338.1:0-3568 GCA_965366095.1 uncultured Cypionkella sp.
GACTTTCTTGCCCCGGATCAGACCGGCGACGAGGTTCAGTTTCTGCGGCGAGGTGCGAAGCATACGGGCGATTGCCATTGCTTCATTGTCCGCCACGCGACGGGGATTCTTTTCCGTGCTCATGGCTTATTTCCTCTTGGCTTTTTTATCGGCCGCATGGCCGTAATAGGTCCGGGTCGGCGAATATTCACCAAACTTCTGACCAATCATGTCTTCCGTCACGTTGACCGGAATGTGCTTTTTGCCGTTATACACAGCGAAAGTCAGACCGACGAACTGCGGCAGAATGGTGGAGCGACGCGACCAGATCTTGATCACTTCGTTTTTGCCCGATGCGCGCGACGCTTCTGCCTTTTTCAAGACATAGCCGTCAACGAACGGGCCTTTCCAGATGGAACGTGACATGGATTAGCGCCCTTTCTTCGCGTTACGCGAGCGGACAATAAGCCTGTCCGAAGCCTTGGCCTTGCGGGTTTTGTTGCCCTTGGTCCCTTTACCCCATGGGGTAACCGGGTGGCGACCACCCGAAGTGCGACCTTCACCACCACCATGCGGGTGGTCGATCGGGTTCATGGCCACACCGCGAACGGTGGGGCGAATGCCCTTGTGGCGCATACGACCGGCTTTACCGAAGTTCTGGTTCGAGTTGTCGGGGTTGGACACGGCACCAATGGTGGCCATGCATTCCTGACGGACCAGACGCAGCTCGCCCGAGGACAAGCGGATCTGGGCGTAGCCACCATCGCGACCAACGAACTGAGCATAGGTGCCTGCAGCGCGGGCGAGTTGGCCGCCCTTACCTGCCTTAAGCTCGACGTTGTGGATGATCGTGCCGATCGGCATGCCCGAGAAAGGCATAGCGTTGCCCGGCTTCACGTCGGTCTTGGCACCGGCGATGACAGAGTCACCAACGGCCAAGCGCTGCGGCGCGAGGATATACGAGAGCTCTCCATCCGCATAGCGGATCAAGGCGATAAACGCGGTGCGGTTCGGATCATATTCAATCCGCTCAACGACCGCTGCGATGTCAAATTTACGACGCTTGAAATCGACGACACGGTACAGACGCTTGGCGCCCCCACCCTTGTGCCACATAGTGATACGTCCGGTGTTGTTCCGGCCACCTGTCTTGATCAAACCCTCAGTAAGGGCTTTGACCGGACGGCCTTTCCACAGCTCCGAACGGTCGATCAGAACCAACCCGCGTTGGCCAGGCGTCGTCGGCTTATACGACTTAAGTGCCATGCTTTCTGTCTTCCGTCAGCTACTGGGTCCGATTGTAAGGACCCAAGGTTATAGGGCCCCGAAGGTCCCCGAGATTTGAGTTTTGCCCTGCGGCCGAACCCGATTTCGTAAAATTCCACGGCCCCGGAAATCCGGGGCCGCGGGATTCGTTGCCCAATATCAGAGGCCGGTGGAAACGTCGATGGTGTTTCCGGCTTCCAGCGTCACATAGGCTTTCTTCTTGTCGCTACGCTCACCAGCGCGGCCACGGAACTTTTTCTTCTTGCCCTTGGTGATGGTGGTGTTGACCGCCTTCACCTTGACACCAAAGACAGCCTCGACGGCCTCTTTGATCTGGGGCTTGGTTGCATCCATGGCAACCTGAAACACCACCGCGTTGTTCTCCGAAGCCATGGTGGCTTTCTCGGTGATCACGGGCTTTTTGATCAGGTCGTAGTGTTCGGGTTTCACGCTCATTTCAGACGAGCCTCCAAAGCTTCGACACCCGCTTTGGTGATCACCAGAGTGTCACGCTTGAGGATGTCATAGACGTTTGCGCCCATGGTCGGCAGCACGTCGATGCCTTCGATGTTGCGCGCGGCCAGTGCGAAATTCGCATCAACCGTTGCACCATCAATGATCAACACGCGCTTCCAGCCCAATTCCGACACATGTTTTGCCAGAACGGCGGTTTTGGCTTCGGCCATGCTGGCCGTATCCAAGATCACCAACTCGCCGGCCTTGAACTTGGCAGACAGGGCATGACGCAGACCCAAAGCGCGGAATTGCTTGGGCAGATCATGCGCGTGGCTGCGCGGTTGTGGGCCTTTGACAACGCCACCGTGACGGAAGATCGGGGCCTTTTTGGACCCGTGGCGAGCGCCGCCGGTGCCTTTTTGGCGATAGATCTTCTTGGTCGAGTAGCTGACTTCGGCACGTGTCAGGGTCGAGTGAGTGCCAGCCTGGGCACGCGCCCGCTGCCAGCGCACCACACGGTGCAGAATGTCGGCGCGCGGCTCAAGACCGAACAGAGCGTCATTCAGATCGATGGAACCGGCACTGCCGCCATCAAGTTTGATCACATCGAATTTCATGCTTCACCCCCTTCGGCAGCGACAGGTGCCGCAGCGGCCGCACGAATACCAGCCGGAAGCGGAATGCCCGCCGGAGCGGCTTTCTTCACGGCGTCCTTGATGGTGACCCAGCCGCCCTTGGAACCGGGGACCGCGCCTTTGATCATCAGCAGACCACGTTCAGCATCGGTGCGCATCACTTGCAGATTCTGCGTGGTGGTGCGAACGGCGCCCATGTGGCCAGCCATTTTCTTGCCTTTGAACACCTTGCCGGGATCCTGGCACTGACCTGTCGAGCCGTGCGAACGGTGCGAAACCGAAACACCGTGCGAGGCACGCAAGCCGCCGAAGTTGTGCCGCTTCATGGCACCCTGGAAACCTTTACCAAGCGATGTGCCGGCGATATCCACGAACTGGCCCTCAAGGTAGTGGTCAGCAGTGATCTCGGCGCCCACGTCGATCAGATTGTTCGGGCTGACGCGGAATTCGGCGATCTTGCGCTTGGGCTCTACATTGGCCTTGGCAAAATGGCCGCGCATCGCGGCGGTGGTGCGTTTGGCTTTGGCAAGGCCAGCGCCGAGTTGGACAGCCGTATAGCCATCCTTGTCAGCGGTGCGCTGTGCCACAACCTGGAGGTTGTCGAGTTGCAGAACGGTGACAGGAACCTGTTTGCCATCTGCGAGGAACAGCCGGGTCATGCCCAGCTTTTTTGCGATAACGCCAGAGCGCATGATCTGATGCCCCCTTATACTTTGATTTCGACGTCAACGCCGGCAGCGAGGTCGAGCTTCATCAGCGCGTCCACGGTCTGCGGGGTTGGATCGACGATATCAAGAAGACGCTTATGCGTGCGGATTTCCCACTGGTCGCGCGACTTCTTGTCGATGTGCGGACCACGCAGAACGGTGAATTTCTCGATTTTGTTCGGCAGCGGGATCGGCCCGCGAACAGTGGCGCCGGTGCGCTTGGCAGTGCTGACGATTTCCGCGGTGCTGGCATCCAGTACACGGTAATCGAAGGCTTTCAGCCGAATGCGAATGGTTTGACTTTGCATCAGTTTTCCTTCGGAACGTAAGAGGGGCAGGTTTGCCCGACCAATAGGTTCACATTTGGGGATAGTCTGCTTTCAAGATAGTCTGCGGCGCCCCACCTTAGAGTGGGGCGCCGCGTGTCCTTATAACCTGCGATCCCCTTTGGAAAGGGGATTCGCGAGTTAATTACTTCAGGATTTTCGACACGACGCCTGCGCCGACGGTGCGGCCGCCTTCGCG
>CBDUEF010000339.1:0-3549 GCA_965366095.1 uncultured Cypionkella sp.
ACCTTATGCTTGGTGCCGATGTGTTTGAGCACCCCAGCCATGCCCTCATCGAATTTCTCGGTGAAAAATATCTGATCATAGCGCCCGCCGTTCACGATATAGGTCGAGATATGTCCCGCCATCGCTGACCAGTGGATATCCGGCTCCATCGGCTTTTTGAACCGGATGGTGTCACGCGCAAACAGCAAGAACCGCCGAAAACTGGCAATCTGGTCGAACTCTGCCTTGCCATCCGGCCCGCCCACTTCGATCCCGTATTTCTGCACCAAAAGCGGCACCAGATTGCCGCGATAGCGTTTGCCGTTGCGCTGAATGCCACAAATCTTGTCGAAAAACGAAGACAGGATCCGGGTGTAGGGGTTGCGCACGCAGGTAAAGGCATAGGATTTATGCGTTTTCACATTGCGCTCGATCAACGGCTGGCTGCCCTCCATCGCCCATTTGTGCATTCCACCCGTGGCATCATGGATGTCGCCGTCGAAAAACGCACCGTGGTCGGAGTAAAACATGATTTGGCCAATGGTCGAGCAGGCGCATTTCGGCACCACTCGATAGACCACACTCTCGCTTTCCGTCATCCACGTTCCTGGGAAACCCATACCATTCTCCTTACATCCGACAGGCCAAAGCTGCGCCGGAACCAATTCGACATAAAAAAGCAAACAAACTCTGTCTTTTCAATGACTCTTCGCGCTATTTAGAGAAACAATGACAACTCTATGCACCTAATGTTTCCATAATGGCAAGAATCGCTTTCATTCTGTTATGTCACAAAGATCCTTCAGGGATCATCGCCCAGGCCAATCGCCTGACGGCGGCGGGTGATTTTGTGGCAATCCATTTTGATGGCCGCGCCGCGCCAAAGGATTACGACCTGATCAGAACGGCCCTTGGGGCGAACCCTTCGGTCACTTTTGCCAAGCGCCGGGTGAAATGCGGCTGGGGAGAGTGGAGCCTGATCGACGCCACCCTGCTGGCCGTGCAGGCAGCTGTCGATGATTTCCCCAGAGCGACGCATTTTTACATGCTTTCGGGCGATTGCATGCCGATCAAATCTGCCGAATACACCCATAGTTTTCTGGACAGGGAAGATGTCGATTACATCGAGAGTTTCGACTTCTTCAAGTCAGACTGGATCAAAACCGGCATCAAGGAAGAGCGGCTGATCTATCGCCATTGGTTCAACGAACGCAACACCAAGCCGCTGTTTTATGCCTCGATGAACCTGCAAAAACGTCTGCATTTGGCGCGCAGAATTCCCAGTGATATCGGCATGCAAATCGGCAGCCAGTGGTGGTGTCTGCGGCGGCGCACGATTGAGGCCGTTCTGGATTTCACCAAAAAACGCCGCGATGTGATGCGATTCTTCCGCACAACCTGGATTCCCGATGAGACGTTTTTTCAAACCATTGTGCGCCATCTGGTGCCCGAGCATCAGATCCATGCCCGCACCCTGACCTTCCTGATGTTCACCGATTACGGTATGCCGGTGAATTTCTACAATGATCAGTATGATCTGCTGATCAGTCAGGACTATCTCTTTGCCCGCAAAATCAGCCCGGATGCCCATGAATTGAAAGAGCGTTTGGGCGTGCTTTATGCCGCGCAAAATATCCGCTTTGGCATCTCGAACGAAGGGCGCACCCTGTTTCAGTTTCTGGCGGGGCGTGGGCGGAACGGGCGACGCTTTGCGCCGCGGTTTTGGGAGACCGAAAGCTCGTTGGGCCGAGAGCGCACTCTGATGATGGTGACCTGCAAGAAATGGCATGTCGCAAAACGATTGGTCGAGCGGGTGCGTCAGGTCACCGGCCTCCCGGCTTTGGACTATCTGTTCAACGAGGCCTCGACCCCTTTGCCCGATCTTGGCGGCATTCAGTCAACCTTGGAGAAACGGACAAGGCACCGAAGGGCCCTCATGCGTATGTTGTTCGATTACTGGCAGACAGACAAGCTGATCGTCTGTATTGATCCGGCAAATGTCGATTTGTTGCAGGATTTTTACAATGACAAGGCCAAGGTGCGCTTGCTGGAAATCGACTGCGATTTCAGCGATGACTATTTGATCGGCCATGCCAAGCGTGTAGGCCTTGCCGGAGATCGCACACCGCAGGAAACCCTAGATCGGCTGTTGCCAACAATCCGCTATGATGTGCGCTTTGAATCCGACCGGCTGAGGGATTCGGGTTTCGCCAATCTCGCGCGGGTGCGGCAAAGCGCAACTGTTGAGGAAAACACCGTGCCTCTGGCGGAGTTTCTTGATATTCCCCTTGATAAAGCCCGTGAAATCGCGGCGACCGAATATCTGTTTTTGGATTGAACTGATGCCCCATGCCTATGATCCGACCAATATCTTCGCCCGCATCCTGCGCGGTGAAATCCCCAATAAGACCGTGTTAGAAACCCCGCACAGCTTGGCCTTTTACGACATCAACCCGGCAGCGCCGGTGCATGTGTTGGTGATCCCCAAGGGGGCCTATGTCACTTTCGATCATTTCGCGGCTGAAGCCTCGGCAGAGGAAATCGTGGATTTCCACCGCGCCTGTGCGAAAGTCTGCGAGATGGTGGGGGTAGCGGAGGGTTACCGCGCCATCACCAACGCGGGGGTGCATGGCATGCAAGAAGTGCCGCATTACCACCTGCACATCCTTGGCGGGCGGGTGCTGGGGCGGTTGATCGAGAGGTGATCTGATAGCGCGCCTGCGGCGCAAGCCTTTTCAGCGCTAACGCGCGCGCCGCCTCCGGCGGGAGTATTTAGGCCAAGATGAAATTGTCACACTATGGGCTTTCCTTGCCTTAGCACCTCCAGGAATTCGGCGCTGCGTTTGGCGCGGGTTTCGGGGTGTTTTGCCATGGTCAGGCGATAATAGATTGCATAGCGGTTTTTGCTGTCGAGTGTTGCAAAAGTTTGTTGGGCAACTGGGCCAGCGCCTGCAACGGATTCAAGAAAATCCGGTGGAATATCAGCGTTCTTTCCGCCCGAATAGGCAGCCTCCCAACGGCCATTGGCGCGGGCTGCTTCGACCTGTGCCAATCCGGCAGGCTGCATTTGGCCTGTCTCGATCAGCTTTTCGGCATGGGCGCGGTTGATATGGCTCCATGCAGAACCCATTTTGCGCGGGGTAAAGCGTTGTTGCCATTGCGTATCATCGATTGTCTTGCGGATGCCGTCGATCCAGCCCCAGACCAGCGCCTCGACCACGGCCTCGGCCCAGGTGATTGACGGGTTCCCGCCCTTTTTGTGGTAAACCAGCCAGATTTCGGCTTCGTGCAGGTGATTTGTGGAAAGCCATTTGGCCCAACCGTCTGGGGTGGCAAACGGGCCGATCTGCATCAATGCGCCTCGGCCCAGTTTTGCCCCTGCCCGGACTCGACCGTCAGCGGCACAGAGATATGCACAGCCGGGTGGGCGGCATTTTCCATCACCGCCTTGGCAGCTTTGATCAGGGCCGGGGCGGCGCTGGTTTCAACCTCGAACAGCAGCTCGTCATGCACTTGCAGCAGCATTTTGGCGGGCAGATCGGCGATGGCGGCTGGCATGCGGATCATCGC
>CBDUEF010000340.1:0-3534 GCA_965366095.1 uncultured Cypionkella sp.
TGGGGATCAGTTCCCGGTCGCGCCTGCGACCTCGGTGACAATGACCGAATTGTCTGGATGTGGCCGGGTGCCATATTTCAGATATTCACGCATCACGACGGCGGCATATTTGCCGTTCAGCAACATAGCCTTGCGGTTCACAAAGCCAGATACTTCGGTGACAGTCCGCCGGTTTTGTTGTTCGGGGCCGGGGGTTTGGATCACGGGCCGGGTCTTGCCAAAGGAGACCACCGCCTCTAGCCGGGCCGAACCGATGCCTTGACTTGTCAGATAGGCCACGGCAGCCCGCGCGCGCCGCATCCCCAAAGCTTTGTTATAGCTGTCGGAGCCGACAAGATCGGTGTGGCCATAGACCTTGAAGCGCACTTCAGGGAATTGGCGGATCCAATTGGCCTGTTCGTGCAGGGTGGCGCGGGCCTGATCATCCAACACCGCCGAGTTGAAGGCAAAGGTGATGGTCGGATGGGTCTCGTTGGCGAATCGGTTGCCAAGGGCCTCAGTTGCCTCGATTTCACCCGTCATCAGCTGGGTGTTGTTCATGGTGGCGGCACCAAAGCCGCCCTCATCCACTTGGGCACCCGATTCGCGGTTGAAATTCGTGCCGTCACAAGCGGTCAGGGCGAGAAGGGCGGCGCCTATTATAAAGTGATGTGTCATCCGGATCATCTGGTCACTCCATCACATAGCCATAAGAACCGCTGAAGTCCTGCCGGGCCACTTCGCCCGCAGCCCCTTTGGCCTTGCCTGCAACTTTGCCGAAAAGGAAAAGCTCTTTCTCGGTCGGGATGCGGATCCGGTCGGTGGGAAGGGCCAAAGCCTCGCCGCGTGTCGGTGTCACCAGATGCGGGGTGACAATGATCACCAACTCGCTTTGTGCGCGCTGATATTCCGACGAGCGGAACAGCGCACCAAGGATCGGGATGTCGCCCAGCCATGGCACCTGGCCGTTCAGATCGCGGAAGTCATCTTGCAGCAGGCCCGCGATGGCAAAGCTCTCGCCGTCACGCATTTCCACGGTGGTCGAGGTTTCGCGGCGTTTAAAGGCGTTGATCGACACGCCGCCGGTTTGCAAGGACACGGTGGTGTCAATCGACGAAACGGCGGCGTTGATGATCAGGTTGATGGTATCGCCGTCTACCACAGTGGGGGTAAAGTTCAGCTCGACCCCGAAAGGTTTGTATTCGATCTTGATGCCGCCGTTGCCGTCAGCCGTCGGGATCGGATACTCGCCACCGGCCAAGAATTTCGCCTCTTGCCCGGATAGGGCCGTCAGGTTCGGCTCGGCCAGAGTGCGCACAACGCCTTTGGATTCAAGCGCTTCGAGCAGGACGGCGAATTGCAACGATCCGGCCGAGAAGCCAAGCGTCATGCCCGCGTTCGCATCCTTGCGGACATTGACGTTGGGGCTGGTTATCGAGTTTCCTTCTGTCAGCCAGCCGCCGGTTTCTGCGCTGACTCCCAGTTTTGCGCCGTTGTTGGTGAGCGCCACCGAGGAGGAGAGGTTCTTGGCAACCGAGCGCTGCATTTCGGCAAAGCGCACTTTGAGCATGACCTGCTGGGTGCCGCCGACGCTCATCAGGTTCGAGACGCGTTCGGGGGCATAGCGGTTTGCCAGATCCAGCGCGCGATCAAGTTTCGCGGTTGACGATACGGTGCCCGAAAGCACGATGCCGTCATTGGCGGTGCGCACTTCGATCCGTTCGCCCGGCAAGATCTGCTGCAAACGCTCTTTGAACTCGGCGATATCGGGGGTGACATGCACTTCGACACTTGCGATCAGTTTTCCGTCGGCGCCGATCAATGTCATCGTCGTGCGCCCGGGGGTCTTGCCCAGCACATAAATGGATTTTTCAGACAGCGTCGAGGCATCTGCGATGCCGGGATTGGCAATCGAAAGCTCGGCAAAAGCCGTTTCGGTTTCCACGACCACCGCTCGGTTCATCGGCACTTGCAGGGGAGCGGAATCTGACCCCGTCATTACGCGCAGCGTTTCGGCTTGACCCTGTGTCAGCGCAGAGCTGGACAATGCCAACCCCACCACAGTTGCCGTTAGAAGGCTTCGAAAATTCATCTGAGCTGCCCTTTCGCTCTCGCCTCTGGTCGGGTCTTGAATGCCCGTTCCATATCTGAAAATGCAGGAAAACTGAATTTATTGCAAGAATCAAAAGGTTGGAGCCGTAACCTTATGTGGATAACTTGCAACAGCCTGCTACCCGTCGATCAAAGACCGGGCGCGACCACCAGATAGAGTGATCGCGCCCGAAATTTCCCTGCTTTAGTTGGTGCAGGGGATCGCAACTTCGACCACATCGGTGCCGCTACGCTTGCGGATCGTGCAAGTTTTTTCCTGAACCTGTTGCACAACGACCTGATCAGTGATGCCCAAAAGCGTCTTTTTGTCGACCTCGATCTTGCCCGAAACATCCTCATCGCCGATGCCGACCAGGGACATCACCAACCGGCCCGAGGCCTGAGCCTGAGCCAGCCTTGCGACCTGTTCCGGCGTGGCTGCAACTGTCACCGTGCGGCTGGTAAGTTCGCCGTCCGAGGAATTGCGCGAGGCGCTGCGATCCACGGCAATGATCTTGACTTTGCTTTCGATCAGCCGGGTCAGATCGCCTTCAGTCCCTGAAACGGTGCCGGTCCAATAGATATCAACGTGATCGCCGGGCTGAAGGAAATCGGCGGCATCGACGCGAATGGCAAAGGCGCGCATTCCGCGTTCGATCTCGCCGGTCAGCCCGGCCTGCTCGCCCGGTTTGGTCACTTTGACGGCCAGGATCGGCTCGAAGGTTTCCATCTGGCGCAAAACATAGCGCGGCTGGGTTTCATTGACCGGGAACAGATCGTCCTGATTTTCGAAAACCCCTTCGGGCAGGAAATTGACCGGCCAATACATCGGGGTCACATCGTCTTTGGTCAGGGGGTCACCGTAGTTTTTCGGCTTGTTGACGACAAACACCTCGACCAGACCGCCGGTCTGCGCCTCGATGGCTTGCGCGACTTCCAGATCGGATTGGGTCCGGTTGATGAAACCCGAAGCGATATAGACCGCCACCCCTGCAAGGGCGAGACCCGCCACAAGCACCAATGCAAACATCGCTCTCATAGTTGTTTCCTTTTCAAAGCTGCCGAGGCCGTCAGGGCCTTCCAGGCGTTAGCGTTAGGGGGTGGATGAGGTGTAGCCAGAGCTGCGGTTGCCGATCGACGCGCCAATATTCGCCGATAGGCTGTCGGTCTCAAAAGCAATCGGCAAAAGCACCGCCAGACCAAGCCCGACAACGGCGGCAGTCAAGACGACCCAATCAACAGTGACGGCGCCGCTTTCATCGTTCAGAAATCTTTCGGGGCGTAGATCCATGGTTATGTCATCCTGCAAATTGGCGGGATAACCCCCGCGCGATTTTCCAAAAATGTCAGAGATTTGTGGCCGAAATGGGTCATAAGCCGGGGCGTTTTAAGGAATTTTCGTTAAGTTCGCTCAAAAGGAAAGGCCGCGTCCATTTCTGGACGCGGCCAAACCTGAGAGTGGAT
>CBDUEF010000341.1:0-3527 GCA_965366095.1 uncultured Cypionkella sp.
GCACCTTGGCCGCCACCTGCACCATCGGATCAATCGTCGCCGGTATCCCGCCAAGCGCGTTCATCACCCAGGCCGGATAGGCCCCGCCAGCCGATTTCAACGCCGGGCGCGCGATGTAAAACCGCGCTGTGGGCGTGTGCCATGTCATATCGGTGTAATCATCCGAGGTAGAGTTAAGCTGCGAGGGCGGCAGATCGTGGCGCAAAATCGCCTCGGCTTCAATGGGATCAATCAAACGGCTGCACTCGTCCAAGAACGGCTCGGCCATCGGCTCCATCCCCAGAGTGCGCTGGATTTCTTGCGCAACACCAACCGCCGCAGCCCCCCAAACCGGCGCGCCAACCGCTTGCAGCGCCTGCCAAACCGTTCCGGCAATCGCGTGATTGGCCAGACCGTGGCGCGATTTGCAGACCCAGTGGCGCTCATAGCGGCACCCCGTCAGCGCCGCCGCCGCCGCCGCGTTGCGGTCCAGCACGGGGGTAATCGGCTCGGCCAGGGCGATTGTCGGCCCCCGCATCATATATTGAATCTCGGCCAGCCCGGCGGGCAGATTATCCGCCGTCGCCTGCCCCGCCGTCAGAATCGCCTCGGAAATCGACCAGCCGCCCTGATGCGGCAACATCGCCTCGCGCAACTGCTTGGAGGTTTGATACATCAACACCAGCGCGTCATTCGCCCCCGGCGCGCGCACCGCCGAATGCGATTGCGGGATCGGCGCACCATCCGCCGCCCCCCAGCCCTCGGGCGCATCGCAGATGAAGCGGTAGATCATCGCATAGGCCGCCCCGCAATGGGTGTCCCAGCGCACCGTGTTACACATCGGCAGCATGTAGAACGGATGAAACGACAGCATCGCCGCCAGCCCGTCATAATAGCCCTTGGCCGCATGAATGGGTTTCGAGCCCCGCACCTTCTCGGCAGGCTCGCCCATGAATCGCAAGCCGCCGCGAATGCCGTGCTTCTCCATCGCTGCCTTGGTTGCCAAAAGCCCCCCCAGCCCCGACATGCCCAACCCCGAATGCGGATCGGTATGCCCGCCCGCCTGATAGCCCAAACCCGCCCGTGGTTCGCGCTGGGTGCTGGCGGCCTGACAATTGCCCGGCACCGCATCATATTCGGCATAAAGCCCAATGATCGGCATTTCGCCCGTGCCCACCTCATTGCGCCACTCGGCACAAAAGGCGGTCGGCATCCCGCCCGAGCCTTCCTCAACCGTAAAGCCCTCGGCGCGCAGGGTTTGCACATACCAGGCCGCGGATTGATACTCTCGCCAGGCCGTCTCGGCAAAGTCGAAAATCCGCGCGCAGCCCTCTGACAGGAAAGCCGCGCGTTCTTCAACATGGGCAAGGGCGTGCGATTGGGCGGCGGTCAGTTTCATGGCAATCTCCAGTTTCGTCAGCACTAAGCGCCATGCCGCCGCCCTGAAAAAGTGAAACCTTTTCTTGATATCTGTGAATCATTTTCACCAAATCGCAAAATCCGCCTTATGCTGGGCCCTGATAGACAAGGGAAACAACCATGCGGATACCCTCAACCCAGGCCATGCGCGCCTTGGAAAGTTTTGCACGCCTTGGCTCGGTCTGGCAGGCAGCCGAGGAAATCAACCTCACCCGCAGCGCCATCAGCCATCAGTTGCGCCAGTTGGAACGCGATCTGGGCTTTACCCTGTTCAACCGCGTTGGCACCCGTGTCGAACTCACCCCGCAGGGCCTGGCCTATGCGGTGGAAATCCGCCGGGCCCTCTCGGCCATTTCCGACGCCGCCGCGCGCAATTCGGGACGCGGCGTCAGCGGCACTCTCACCGTCAGTTGCACCCCCGGTTTCGCCTCGTCCTGGCTGTGCCCCAAGGTCGGGCGCTTTCGCGAGGCCTGCCCCGATGTCGAATTGCGCATCGTCACCCCTCGCAGGCTTGAGGATGTCTCAACCCCGGAAGTTGATCTTTTCATCAGTTTTTCGGTCGGAAATCAGCCCGGAATGCAGGTGGAACTGCTGCAAGAGGTGGAATTCACCCCGCTGTGCAGCCCTGCCCTAATGAACCGGCTAAACCTGTCGAAACCCGCCGATGCCCTGCGCGCGGGGCTGATGCATTTGTCGGATTACGAAGATTGGCAGGGCTGGTTTCGCCTTGCCGGGCTGGACGACTCGCGCGCCCGCACGGGCCTTGTGTTCAGCGATATGAACCTGGTCTATGCCGCCTGCCTTGCGTCCCAAGGCATTGCGATGGGCGATGAATTCATTTGTTTTGAGGCGATGACCTCGGGCCAGCTGGTGCGCCCCTTCGATCTGTCGATCCGCTCGCCGCGATCGTATTTTCTGGTCGTCCCCGGCGGCCCTGCCTTCAAGCCGGTGGTCTCGGCCTTTCGCGATTGGCTGTTGAACGAACTTCCCCGACCCTACCCGCCAACGGCAAATTAATTTTGTCGCCGGCTTGAAAACAATTCAGTTGCTCGACGTTAACTCCCGCTCCTATGATTTGCCAATGACACAGATGCCATTGCCCCAAGCCGCCGAGATCACCGCGCAAGCGATCAGCAAGACATTCGGCAGCTTTACTGCCCTGAGCGATGTCAGCCTGACGGTCGGGCGCGGCGAGTTTCTCACGCTTCTGGGGCCAAGCGGCTCGGGCAAGACCACCTTTCTGATGATCCTTGCGGGGTTCGAGGCCGCAAGTTCCGGGCGGCTGATGCTGAACGGCCAGGATGTCACCACTTCCCCGGCCGAGTCGCGGGCTTTTGGCATGGTTTTTCAAGGCTATGCGCTGTTTCCGCATATGACGGTGGCGCAAAACATCGCCTTCCCGCTCAAGGTGCAGCGCCGCAGCGGCACCGAGATCAAGCGCCGCACGGATGAGATGATCGAGATGGTCGGCCTTGCCGGCCATGGCCACAAACGCCCCTCGGGGCTCTCGGGCGGCCAGCAACAGCGCGTCGCCCTTGCCCGCGCTTTGGCCTATGAACCCACGGCTCTCTTGCTGGATGAGCCGTTTTCGGCGCTGGATAAAAACCTGCGCGGCCAGATGCAGGACGAGGTGCGCCGGTTGCACCGCGAACTTGGCACCACCTTCATTTTCGTCACCCATGATCAATCCGAGGCGCTGGCCCTGTCCAGCCGCGTGGCAATCTTCGATCATGGCCGCTTGCAACAAATCGCCCCCCCGCGTGAGGTTTACGAGCGCCCTTCCAGCCGCTTCGTGGCCGAATTTCTCGGCGATATCAACATCCTGCCCCTGACCAATGGCCAATTCGAGGGCATAGCCCTGAGCGATGCCACGGGCACACGCAGCGCCTGCCTTGGCGTGCGTCCTGAATATATGAGCCTGCACGCCAGCAAACCTGACTCCGGCAACGCAGTGCAGGCACGGCTCGAAGATCTCACCTATCTCGGCTCGGAAACCCGGCTGGCCCTGCGCACGCCCGGCGGCGTGCCGCTCATTCTGCAAATGCCGACCATCACTTTGCCCGACGGCCTCGCGCTTGGGGCCAACCTTGGGACAACATGGCCCGCCGAGCGCGGGCTCTATCTGTAAA
>CBDUEF010000342.1:0-3525 GCA_965366095.1 uncultured Cypionkella sp.
AAGGGGCTGTTGGAGGATCAGGGCTATAAGGGCGCGCGTGAGGTGGCCGATCTGCGGGCGATCCCCGAGGGGCGCGGCGGGGTGTTTTTGCTGATCTGGGCGCTGGAGTCTGGCTTTGTTGCCCCCGGTCTGGCGGTGATCTCGGAACAGGATGTCTTGGGTGATCGGCTGGTCTCAAAGCCGCGCAAACGGCGCAAGGCCGAGAATTTCCTGCGCGAGGTGGATACGCTGACGCCGGGCGATCTGGTGGTGCATGTCGAACATGGGGTGGGCCGCTACCTGGGCTTAGAGACCATCACCGCCTTGGGCGCGCCGCATGCCTGCGTGGCGCTGGAATATGCCGAAAATGCCAAGCTTTACCTGCCGGTTGAGAATATCGAACTTCTGAGCCGCTATGGCCATGAAGAGGGTCTCTTGGACCGCTTGGGCGGCGGTGCTTGGCAGGCGAAAAAGGCCAAACTCAAGGAACGCATCCGTGAGATTGCCGATAAGCTGATGCGCATAGCCGCCGAGCGGGCCTTGCGCCATGCGCCCATTCTGGATGTGCCACATTCGATCTGGGAGGCCTTTGCCGCCCGTTTCCCCTATACCGAGACCGAAGACCAGTTGGCCGCGATTGCCGATGTGGTGGCCGATCTGGAAAAAGGCGCGCCGATGGACCGTTTGGTCGTGGGCGATGTGGGCTTTGGCAAAACCGAAGTGGCGATGCGGGCGGCTTTTGTGGCCGCGATGGCCGGGATGCAGGTGGCGGTGATTGCGCCCACAACCTTGCTTGCGCGCCAGCATTACCGCAGCTTTGCCGAACGTTTTCGCGGCTTTCCGATCATCGTGCGCCCGCTGTCGCGTTTCGTGTCGGCCAAGGATGCAAATGCCACCCGCGCGGGGATTGCCGATGGCACGGTCGATATCGTGATCGGCACCCATGCGCTGCTGGCCAAATCCATCAAGTTCAAGAACATCGGCCTGCTTGTCATTGATGAGGAACAACATTTCGGTGTCGTACATAAAGAGCGGCTCAAGGAAATGCGCTCGGAAATCCATGTGCTGACGCTGACGGCAACGCCGATTCCGCGCACCTTGCAGCTTTCGCTTACCGGCGTGCGCGATCTTTCGATCATCGCCACGCCGCCGGTGGACCGGCTGGCGATCCGCACCTATGTCTCCGAGTTTGACATCCTGACCCTGCGCGAGGCGCTGTTGCGCGAGCATTTCCGCGGTGGGCAAAGCTTTTTCGTGGCCCCGCGCATCGCCGATTTGCCCGATATTGAAGATTTTCTGCGCAACCATGTGCCCGAGGTCAGCTATGTGATCGCCCATGGCCAGCTTGCGGCAGGCGAGTTGGACGAGCGGATGAACCAGTTTTACGATGGCAAATTCGATGTGCTGCTGGCCACCTCGATTGTCGAATCGGGTTTGGATATTCCCACCGCGAACACCATGATCGTGCATCGGGCCGATATGTTTGGTCTGTCGCAGCTGTATCAAATCCGGGGCCGCGTCGGCCGTGCCAAGACCCGCGCCTATTGCTACCTGACCACCAAGCCCCGTGCGCCGCTGACGCCGCAGGCGATGAAGCGGTTGCGGCTTTTGTCCTCGCTTGACAGTCTTGGCGCGGGGTTCAATCTGGCCAGCCATGACCTTGATCTGCGCGGCGCGGGCAACCTTTTGGGCGATGAGCAATCGGGCCATATCAAGGAAGTGGGCTATGAGCTTTACCAGCAGATGCTGGAGGAGACGATTGCCAAGATCAAATCGGGCGAGTTGCAGGGGCTGAGTGCGGTGGATGATCAATGGTCGCCGCAGATCAATCTGGGCGTGCCGGTGATGATCCCCGAGGGTTATATCCCTGATCTTGATATCCGTTTGGGGCTGTATCGCCGCCTGTCCAGCCTTGCCACCAAAGTGGAGCTGGAGGGATTTGCCGCCGAGTTGATCGACCGTTTTGGGCCCTTGCCTAAGGAAGTGAACACGCTGATGTTGATCGTGCGGATCAAGTCGATGTGCAAACGGGCGGGGATTTCGCGGATTGATGCGGGGCCAAAGGGGGCGACAGTGCAGTTTCACAACGACAAGTTTGCCAATCCGGCAGGGCTGGTGGAATTCTTGCGCGCCCAAGGCCCTGCGGCCAAGGTTTCGGGCAACAAGATCGTGCTGATGGGCGAGATGAAATCCGAGGCCGAGCGGATCAAGGGCGCCTTTGCCATCGCCCGCGATCTGGCCGAAAAGGTGGTCAGGCCGAAGGCGTCAGCGGCCCCAAAGGCGTAAAATCACCAGCGCCGCCCCGATGAACAGCGCCACCCCCGCCAAAAGCGGCACCGGGGTGCCATCGAACAACTGCCCCACCGGAATTGCCAGCAGGACCGAGCCCACGGTCGCGATCGAGGTGATCACCGACGCCGCCAATCCAGCGATATGGCCCACAGGCTCCATCGCCAGCGCGTTCAGATTGCCGATCGACAGGCCCATCATGGCGAAGAGGGCAATGCTCCACAACAGATGCGCAGGAAAGGCCAATCCCTCCGGCATCAGGCCAGGGACATACAAAACCAGCAGCACAAGGGTCAGCGCCACAACCCCGGCATAGGTCGCCACCACCACCGCGCGCATGCCGATGGTCATCACCACACGCGAATTCACAAAACTGCCAGACATGGCGCACATCGCAATGAAGGCGAACCAGAGCGGGAAGGTCTCGGCCCGGTCAAAGCGTTGCTCGAAGATGCCTTGCATCGAGGACAAAGTGGCAAACAATGCGCCAAGGGTCAGGGTTTGGCACAGGATCGAAACCACGACGATGCGGTGCGACAACAACTCTTTGGTTCCGGCCCAAAGGCTGACAAGGTCAAGCGGGCGGTGATTTTCTTTTGCCAGAGTTTCGGGCTGGCGAAACCCGACCCAAAGCATGATCAGGAAGGAGAGCAGGATATAGACGAGGAAAATCGCGTGCCATCCGGCAAAGGCGATCACGGTTTGACCCATCAAGGGGGCGACGGCGGGCACAAGGGTGAACACCATCATCACAAAGCTCATCACCTGTGCCATGGCGCGGCCTTTGAAGAGATCGCGGACAAGCGCGGTGGAAACCGTGCGTGGGGCCGAGGCGGCGATGCCCATCGTCACGCGGGCGGCCAGAAGCACATCAAGCGTCGGGGCGAAATAGCAGGCAAGGGCGGCCAGCATATAGCCCGCGATCCCGGCGATGATCACTGGCTTGCGCCCGAAATGGTCGGCCAGGGGCCCCATCACGATGGTGCCCAGCCCCATGCCGAACACAAAGCTGGTGATCACCAGTTGCGCACGGTTGGGCGCATCGGGGGAAAGGTCTGCCGCAATCCGAGGCAGAGCGGGCAGCATGGCGTCAATCGACAGCGCCACCACCGCGAAAAGCGCGGCGATCAGGGCCACGAATTCGCCTTGGCGCAGGGGTTTGGTTACGGGCATCTGGGGCTTTCGGGATCAGTTTGGCGCGGTGGGGTTTTGGGCAGACAATTCATCAATCACTTGGCCCCAAACCTCGGGCGGTTG
>CBDUEF010000343.1:0-3512 GCA_965366095.1 uncultured Cypionkella sp.
TCGCAAGGATCTGGGGTTCGCTGTATCTTGTCATCTTCATCTGAATCTCCTCGTTAATCTTGCCGAGAAAATTCTACTTCCGCAGCCCCTTACTTTCGGGGCGGATTACCCTCCCAACTCACCATCTGGTCACGATCGTGCTGATACTGGCGGATGTGTGGAAACTCAGGCAGCCAAGATTCGCGGCGGCAGGTCCACAGCTCATAATTCGGGGTCAGTTGATCGGGCGCATCCAAGGACCCAAGGCTCACTTCGATCTCATCGCCCGAGCGCGAAAACACCGATGATCCACAGCTTGGGCAAAAGAACCGCCCCTGATACTCGCGGGTCTCGCCCGAGATCATCACCGCCGCTTGCGCAAAGATTGCCCAGGCACCAAACAGCGCGCCGTGATGCTTGCGGCAATCCATGCAGTGACACAGGCCCACCCGATAGGGGCGCCCCGTTGCCACCAGCCGAACCGCGCCGCAAAGACAACCGCCGCTGAATTGCTCCATGCCGCCCCCCTTGTGGAAAATCAAACCGCAGGCCTTTGCGGCCCAAAACGGGGCGGCATCAGCCCTTGGTCTTGCCCTCAAGCGCCGCGAGCCGTGCCGACAGCGCCTCATTTTCCTCACGCGCCTTTTGCGCCATCACCCGCACGGCATCGAATTCCTCGCGGGTCACGAAATCGCGGTCGGCCATCCAGCGATCAATGAATCCCTTCATCGCGGTTTCGGCCTCGGTTTTGGCGCCTTGCGCCACGCCCATTGCATTGGTCATCAGTTTCGACATGTCGTCGAACAGTTTGTTACCCGGTTGCATCGCATTCTCCTGTCTGTTGACGCCAATATGATCCTGCAAGCGCCGCCCTACAAGGCCCTCCCCGTTGACATCGCCGCCCCCCTCCAAGACAAAGCAGCCACCCCAACCCAAGGCGGCGCGATGACCTATATCCCCTTTCCCGATATCTCGCCCGAGATCGTGTCGATCAACATCGGCCCGGTGACGCTGGCGCTGCGCTGGTATGCGCTGGCCTATATCGCGGGGCTTTTGCTGGGCTGGCGGTTGGTGCTGCGGATGCTGGCGGCCCCGCGGCTTTGGTCTGGCCCGGCTCCGGCCAATCCTGAACAGATCGAGCGATTGCTAACATGGGTGATTTTTGGCGTGATTCTGGGCGGGAGGCTTGGCTACGTGCTGTTTTACCAACCGGCCTATTTCGCGCTGCACCCGTTAGAGATTTTTCGGGTCTGGGAGGGCGGCATGTCGTTCCATGGCGGCTTTCTGGGCGTGACTGTCGCCGGGGTGATCTTTTGCAAGCGCGAAGGCATCCCGATGCTGCCGATGGCCGATCTGATGGCCGCCGTCGCGCCGATTGGGCTGTTCCTTGGCCGCCTCGCCAATTTCGTCAACGCCGAGCTTTGGGGCCGCGCCACCACCATGCCCTGGGGCGTCGCCTTCCCCGGTGAGGCTGCGCAAACCTGTGACGGCGTGTTGACCATCTGCGCCCGCCACCCCAGCCAGATCTACGAGGCCCTGCTGGAGGGCGCGCTGCTTTTCGCGGCCCTCAGCTATGTGATCTGGCGGCGCGGATGGCTGAAATTCCCCGGCCGCAGCGCCGGGCTGTTCTTTGCCGGCTATGGCGCGGCGCGATTTTTCGTTGAATTCTTCCGCCAACCCGATGCGCAATTTGTCAGCGACGGCAACCCCTTGGGCCTTGCATATCACTGGGGCGGCTACGGGCTGACGATGGGCCAAACCCTGACCATCCCGATGATCCTTGTGGGCCTGTGGTTCATCCGCCGCGCCAAGCCCGCATGACGGCGCTGGGCGATCTCATCCAGCGGCGGATCGCGCAAACCGGCCCGATCACGCTGGCCGATTATATGGCCGAGTGCCTGCTGCATCCCAGCCTTGGCTATTACACCAGCCGCCAACCCTTTGGTGCGGCTGGAGATTTCACCACCGCCCCCGAAATCAGCCAGATGTTTGGCGAGCTGTTGGGCCTCTGCCTTGCGCAACATTGGCTGGACCAGGGCGCGCCTGATCCCTTTACGCTGGCCGAACTCGGCCCCGGTCGCGGCACGCTGATGGCGGATGTCTTGCGCGCCACCGCCCGCGTGCCCGGCTTTCACGCCGCCGCCCGCGTGACCTTGCTTGAGGCCTCTCCCGCCCTGCAACAGGCCCAAATCGCCACCATCGCCCACCCCCTCACCCATATCTCCCGGATCACCGATCTGCCCGAGGCCCCGCTTTACCTGCTGGCGAATGAGTTTTTCGACGCCCTGCCGATCCGCCAATTCACCCGTATAGGGCAGGATTGGGCCGAAACCATGGTCGGGCTTGGCGCAAAGGGTCTCGCCTTTGGTCGTGCAGCACCCCTATCCCTGCCGCAACTCGCCCATCGCCTTGCCGACACCAGTCAAGGCGATATCGTCGAGATCTGCCCCTCCGCCGCCCCGATCATGGCCACAATCTCGCAACGCATCACCGATCACGGCGGCCTTGCGCTGATCGTCGATTACGGCGGCTGGCGCTCATGCGGGGATACGTTTCAGGCGATGCGCGGCCATGCCTTTGCCGATCCTTTGGCCAATCCCGGCCATGCCGATCTGACCGCCCATGTCGATTTCGCAGCCCTTGCCGCGGTTCCGGCTAAAACCACCTATCTGCCTCAGGGCACCCTGCTCACCCGCCTTGGCATCGCCCAGCGCAGCGCCGCCCTTGCCCAGCGCCTGACCGCAGAGGCGCTGCAAAATCACCTTGCCGCCACTCACCGCTTGACCGATCCGTCAGAAATGGGCGAACTGTTCAAAACTCTTGCCGTTTACGCCCCCGGTGCCGCCTTGCCGCCGGGATTTGCACCATAGGGCCGCCCGATGCTGGAAATCCTGACCTCTGACGCCTTGCCCGCCCGGCACGGCTTTTTCACCCGCAAAGGCGGCGCCTCTTCGGGCATCTTTTCGGGCCTGAACTGCGGCACCGGCTCTAGCGATATCGCAGAAATCGTTGCGATCAACCGCGGCCGCGTGGCCCAAGCGATGGGCGGCGCGCTGGATCAGCTTGTGACCGTCAATCAAGTGCATTCCGCCGAGGCTATCGCTGTCAACGCGCCCTTTACCGAGCGCCCGCGCGTTGATGGGATCGTCACCGCCACCCCCGGCCTGATCCTTGGCATCCTTACCGCCGATTGCCAGCCGGTGCTGTTTGCCGATCCGGTGGCCCGTGTGATCGGTGCCGCCCATGCCGGTTGGCGCGGCGCGCGCGACGGGGTGCTTGAGGCGACGCTCGACGCCATGCAAAGCCTTGGGGCCAACCGTGTCAATATCACCGCCGTCATTGGCCCCTGCATCAGCCAATCCGCCTATGAGGTTGGCCCCGAGTTCTATGCGGGCTTTACCGAGGATGACCCAGCGTCTCGCCGCTTTTTCGCCAATGGCACCGGCGAGCGGATGTTGTTTGATCTGCCGGGCTATGGCCTGATGCGGCTGCGCAATGCCGGGGTGGCCGAGGCCCATTGGACGCGCCATTGC
>CBDUEF010000344.1:0-3503 GCA_965366095.1 uncultured Cypionkella sp.
GGATGGGTGCGGTTGGTCAGCCCGTTGATCACCGGAACGGTGGCGTGTTCGGCCATCTCCAAGAGGGTTTGCTCCTCAAAGGTGCGGATCATGATGAGATCGACATAGCGGCTAAGGACGCGGGCGGTATCGGCGATGGTTTCGCCGTGGCCAAGCTGCATTTCCTTGCCCGAGAGCACCATGGTCTGCCCACCCATCTGACGCACACCGACATCGAAAGAGACGCGGGTGCGGGTTGAGGGTTTCTCGAAGATCAGCGCCACCATGCGGCCAGCCAGCGGCTGGTCATCATCGGGCGTGCCCTTGGGGCGGTTGTTGCGCGCCGATTTCATCGCATGGGCCGAGTTGATCATCGCCCGCAGATCGGCGGCGGAGGTGGTGTGGATATCAAGGAAGTGGTTCATGGGAGAGGTCTCGATTGTGGAGAGCGCCGGGGGCTGTCTGCCCCCGGGCCCCCGAGGATATTTGGGCGATGAGGATGATTATAGGGGGATACGGGTTGCGGCGCGGTCAAGGCGGGCGAGGGATTCGGTGATATCTGCATCGGGGATATTAAGCGCGGGCAGCAGGCGGATCACATTGTCGGCGGCGGGAACGGTAAGGAGGTGTTCGTCGTAGCCCGCCTTGACGATATCGGTATTGGGCGCGCGGCATTTCAGGCCCATCATCAGGCCTGCACCGCGCACCTCTTCAAACACATCTGGATGAGAGGCGACAAGGGATTCAAGGCCCTGACGGAAGAGGGCGGCCTTGCGGCTGACCTCGGCCAGAAAGGCATCCTCGGCGATGATGGTCAACACGGCTGTTCCCACGGCGCAGGCCAAGGGGTTGCCGCCATAGGTGGAGCCGTGTGCCCCCACAACCATGCCAAGGGCGGCGCGTTCGGTGGCGAGCAATGCGCCAAGCGGGAAGCCGCCGCCGATGCCTTTGGCGACCATCATGATATCGGGAGAGATGCCCGCCCATTCATGCGCGAAGAGTTTGCCAGTGCGCCCCATGCCGCATTGCACCTCGTCAAAGATCAAGAGCGTGCCGGTGCTGTCACAAAGATCGCGCAGGCCTTTCAGGCATTGATCAGGCACCGGGCGGATGCCGCCCTCGCCCTGCACCGGCTCGATGATCACGGCGCAGGTCTGATCGGTGAGGGCTTTGCGCAGGGCATCATGATCGCCCCATTTCAGATGGGTGAAGCCGGGCATCAAGGGGCCATAGCCCTTGACCATTTTCTCGGACCCGGCAGCGGCGATGGCCCCAGTCGAGCGGCCGTGGAAGGCACCCTCAAAGGCGATGATCTGGGTGCGCTCGGGCTGATTGTTCGCAAAGTGGTATTTGCGGGCCATTTTAATCGCGAGTTCAGCGGCCTCGGTGCCGGAATTGGTAAAGAACACCGTATCGGCAAAGGTCAGGTCGACCAGCGCCTCGGCCAGTTTTTCCTGCTCGGGGATGCGGTAAAGGTTCGACACATGCCAGAGCTTGCCCGCCTGATCGGTCAGCGCCTTGACCAGTGCCGGGTGGGCGTGGCCCAGCGAGTCCACGGCGATGCCAGCGGCCAGATCAAGATAGCGGCTGCCGTCTTCGGCTGTCAGCCACGAGCCTTCGCCCTTCACAAAGGCAAAGGGGGCACGGTTATAAGTGGGCAGCAGGGCGGTGATCATGGGCGTGACCTTTCACAACGAAAGCCTAGGCGTAGCCAAGGAGAGGGGGGGAAGTCAACGGAAAGCCCTGAAGGGCAAACGGGATCGGGCGTCAGAAGCTCTGACGTCGGGGACGGGCGATGAGGGCGGTCCGGGTGATCATGCCGCCTGCCTAACCCAAGGGCAGGCGGCTGTAAAGCTAGATCAGCTTTTGCGCGAGGCGGTTTTGCCGGGTGATGGCGGAAGCGAAATCAAAGGTTTTGATCTGGCCCGCGCGCACGATCTCGCGGCCCTCAACGATCAGATCGCGCACGCGGGTGGGGCCGCAGAGGATCAGGCTGGCGACCGGATCCCATGAGCCTGCGGCCTCGATCCCCGAGACATCCCAGATCGCGATATCGGCGCGCTTGCCGGGGATAAGGGCACCGCAATCGGGGCGGTTCAGCACCTGGGCGCCGCCAAGGGTGGCAACCTCCAGCGCCTCACGCGCCGACATCGCATCGGCGCCGCGTGCGACGCGTTGCAACAGCAGGGCTTGGCGGGCCTCAAGGATCAGGTTGCCCGCGTCATTGCTGGCCGAACCATCGACGCCAAGGCCGACCTTGACGCCCGCATCGCGCATCGGGCGCAGGGGGGCGATGCCGGAGCCGAGGCGGCAGTTCGAGCAGGGGCAATGGGCGACGCCGGTTTGCGAGCGCGCGAAAAGGTCAATCTCGCCCGCGTCGAGTTTGACGCAATGGGCGTGCCAGACATCTGCGCCGGTCCAGCCCAGTTCTTCGGCATATTGGCCGGGACGGCAGCCGAATTTTGCCAGCGAATAGGCGATGTCTTCGTCATTTTCGGCCAGATGGGTGTGCAGCATCACGCCTTTGTCACGCGCGAGGAATGCCGCATCGCGCATCAGATCCCGGCTGACCGAGAAGGGCGAACAAGGCGCAATGCCGACGCGGACCATCGCGCCTTCGCGCGGGTCGTGATGGGCGTCGATCACACGGATGCAGTCATTGAGGATCGCGGATTCGGATTCGACAAGGCTGTCGGGGGGCAGGCCGCCCGCGGATTCGCCGATGCTCATCGCGCCGCGTGTGGGGTGAAAGCGCAGGCCGACCTCGTGTGCGGCGGCAATGGTATCATCAAGCCGCGCGCCATTGGGGTAGAGGTAAAGGTGATCCGAGGTCAGGCTGCATCCCGAAAGCGCCAGTTCCGCCAAGCCGATCTGGGCCGAGGTGAACATCTCTTCGGGGCCAAAGCGCGACCAGATCGGATAGAGGGTTTTGAGCCAACCAAACAGCAGCGCATCTTGCCCGCCGGGCACCGCGCGGGTGAGGGTTTGGTAAAGGTGGTGATGGGTGTTGACGAGGCCGGGCGTGACCACGCAGCCCTTGGCGTTGATCACCTGCCCGGTGGTGGCAAGCCCCTGCCCCACAGCGGCAATCTGGCCGCCCTTTATCAGCACATCAGCCCCGCGCAATTCGTCGCGCGTGGCGTTCATCGTCACCACGGTATCGGCATTCTTGATCAGGATTTCAGACATATCGGCCCCTTATGTGCCCCCTTCGGATTGGGCCGGGTTGCGCGACAGAAGGGGGGATGAAGGACTCACGCGGGTGTAGATTAGCGCAAGCTGTCACGCGCGCCAAGAGCATTCAGCCGTTGAGCAGCGCCAGAGCCTCGGCGTGGATTTGGGCATTGGCGGCGGCCAGAACCCTGCCGCCATCGGGGCAAGGGCGGCCTTGCCAATCGGTGACGATGCCGCCTGCGGCGGTGATCACGGCAATCGGGGCCTGAACATCATAGGCCCGGCATCCCGCCTCGATCACCAGGTCCATCTTGCCTGCGGCGATCCGGGCATAGGCATAGCAATCGCAG
>CBDUEF010000345.1:0-3500 GCA_965366095.1 uncultured Cypionkella sp.
TCGTGGTTTGCTGTGCAAACCCCTGCCGAGCGGTGCCGTCACGGCTTTTGGCGCGCGCAGCATTGGGTGGCCTTTTCCAGGACGTCCCTTTCCGCGCAAAGTATGCGGTTTTCGCGCCGAAGCCGTTCGTTTTCAAGCGCAAGTTCGCGATCCCCTTGGGTCACCACATCTGTGTGACCCCTGTCATAGTTTGCTTTGCAAACCATTGCCGGGCAACGGATGCGCCGTGGTCCATTCGTTCGGCGCCGACATCCCCACACCAAGATCATCCGCAATCTGTTTGCGTGAAAGCCCGTTGGTCAGCGCAATCCGCACTGCTGTAGAGCGTCAACCACCTTGTCCGCGCGCGACAACCACCTTGGCCGTTTTTCAGGCCGCTGAGGTTGGCGTGTTGTTCGGTTTTCTGGGTTACGTCTCTCCTTCGTTTTGGTTGTCGGTGATGGTTGTCGCTGGCACCTCGGCCTGTGCCCTCTGGTTGGAGGCGGCGGCACGCTGTCGGAAGCTTTCGGCGTTCATCTCGAGGATGGTCGCGTGGTGGACGAGGCGGTCGATTGCGGCGACGGTCATGGCCTTGTCGGGGAAGATCTGGTCCCAGCCGCTGAACGGTTGATTGGCGGCGATGGCAATGCTGCGATATTCATAGCGCCGAGCGATCAGTTCGAAGAGGACGCCGGTTTCAGCCTGATCCTTGTGCGCATAGGTGATGTCGTCGAGGATAATCAGGTCGAACTTGTCGAGTTTGGCCAAGGCTGCCTCGAGAATGAGATCGCGTCGGGAAGCCTGAAGCCTTTGCACCAGATCGCTGGTTCTGGCGTAGAAGACGCGGTGGCCCGCCTCGATCAGCGCATGGCCGATGGCGCAGAGGATGTGCGTCTTGCCGGTGCCGGAATTGCCGATGGCAATCAGGTTGCCGCCGCCGTCCAGCCAATCACCTGCCGCCAAGGCCTCGATGCGGGCACGTGGCAAGGTTGGCAGGGCCTTGAAGTCGAAGGTTGCCAGGGTCTTGCCAGCCGGCAGTTGTGCCTCGTTCAGATGACGCCTGATGCGGCGCATGTCCCGCTCGGCCAGTTCATATTCCGCTAGAACTGCAAGGAAACGGGCAGCAGGCCAGCCTTCGTTATCTGCGCGGGTGGCAATCTCGGCCCAGAGCTTGTGGAAGCTGGGCAGCCGGAGCGCGGTCAGCATGCTGGGCAGTGTATGGATGTCGATCTCGCGGGCGGTCATGCGCTGGCCCCCAAGAGAGCATCGAAGCTGTCCAGCGAGGGGTGAGCGACAGCCACATCCCTCGGCAGCGCTGTGGCCTTTGGAGCCAGCAGCAATACCAAGGCCTTGGGCTCCGGCACCCGAGCTGCGTCGAGATCTGCTACAAGCAGATGCGCCAGTTCCGCCTCACAGGCTTGTTCATGTGCGATGAACAGCAGATCGACCATCCGGCGGCAGGCATCCCGCCTTGGCAAATCGCGCTGCAACACCTTCCACGCTTCAGCATATTCGGTGCGGGGGAACAGGCTGTCGCGGTAGATCGAACTCCACAGGGCTTGTGGCTTGCGCCGCAGGGCATGGATAACGTGATGGTAGTTGATGACATGGACGCGCTGCCCATTGTCGCGCCCACGAGCCCGGGGATGGGTCACGACCAGGGTTCCACCCAGAAACGCCTCAATGCGGTCATCGTAGAGGTGAACGCGCAGACGCTGCCCAATCAGCTGTGATGGCGCGCTGTAGAAGATACTCTTGATCAGGAACCCGCCCGTCCGTGTGACCGGCACTACAATCTCGGTGAAGTCTGTCGTCCGCCGCTGCGGCAAAGGCTTCAAATGCATCCGTTCTGCCTGAACGGCAGCCACCCGCTGCTTGTTGCGCCTGGCAACCAGCATGTCGACAAAGCGACGGTAGTCTTCGACACATGCGAAGTCGCGGCTGCCGCGCAGGATCAACGCCTGATTGATTGCAGACTTCAGATGCCTGTTCTGCGATTCCACCGCACCGTTCTCATGGGCCTCACCGCGATTGTTGCGGCTGGCATCCATGCCGTAATGGCCGACAAAGGCATCATAGCGCTTGGTCATATCCTCGCGCTGATCGGCGGTTAGGTTGCGGAAAGCGGCCGACAGGCTGTCGGTGCGGTGGTTTTGCGGCACGCCGCCAAGCGACCAAAGCGCCTGCTGCAGGTTCTCGGCCAAGGCCGTGAAGCTTTCTCCGCCGAGAATCACGCCGACATGTTCCCAGCGGCTGTAGACCATGACGAAGTGATAGAGCAGGTGCGGGAACGGCTGCCCTGTGATCGTCACGCCCAGCTCGTCAGCATGGGTGAAGTCGGATTGGCCCATGTATCCCGGCTCCGGCGTCTGGCGGAAGATGATGTCGCGCTCGGGACCACTCAGCGCCCGCCACTGCCGAACCCGCCGTTCCAAAGTGCGCCGAATACGATCGTCGGGGAACGCCAGTGGATGTGCGCTTTGAAGGTGGCGCAACAGGGTGACCGCCTGCAACGCGCTGTCCTTCACCAGCAGGGGAAGAAGGTCGTTCTCCCAATAGTCTTCAAGGGGATCGGCCACCGTGCGCCCGTGAACGATCTTGCGCTGCGAAGGTAGGGTCGGGTCGGCATCGAAGCGTCTGGCGGTCCGTTCGCTGAACCCGGCGCGGGCAGCCGCCGTGCGCTGACTGTGATTTTGAAGGTCGGTCATGTATAATCTCAATTGCTGGTCGGTGATGGGTTTGTAGGCCAACCCGGATCCTCCGTTTGATGGCAGAGACCCGGCTTACCAACCCGCAGCGACCAGCACCTATCCCAGAAAATCAATCAGGCCGGTGGGGCTGCCCTCCAGACGGGCATGCCCGTCTTCCGTTCAGCCCCACCGGCCAAGGTGGTTGTCGGCACCGGCCAAGATGGTTGTCGCTCATCACAGTGCCGAACTTCAGGAGCAGCAACGTCAGGGCGACATCCGGCGAACGCCCGATGGCCTCTCGCAGTGCGCGGGTACCGTTGGCCGTAAGCTCCATGACCAAGCGCTCTGGCAAGGGCTTCAAAGCGCCATCATCCCCATCGTGTGGCAGACCCGCAGTGGCACTCAGGGCCTGACCACCAGTGGTGATAACCATGCCTGAGTGCGCCGAATCGGCGTCAGCATGCGGCGACAAATCACCCCCACCAGCCCCTACCCTTCTGCACCCAGTTCAGCGGCAGTGTTGGCCACGGTCTTTTCTGGCGCTTCATCCTCGGGCCGGACATAGCCGCGATAGACGGCAAGACCGTCATCGCGGTCTAACGACATGAACACACCCGCACGCGCCACCTCGGCCGAATCGAAGATCAACGGACGCCACTCAACCGCCTCCATCGCCGCTTCCAACGCGCCTAGATTGTCGCCCACGCTTGCCTGTCGGCTGCGCCGCCCACGTCATTTCTGGGTCAAACTAGATTGTCAGCGATCCCCGGCGTTTGAGTGCCTTATTATAGGCGGGCCAGTTCAGCGTCTTGTAGGTCGGTGCGTCAGGTC
>CBDUEF010000346.1:0-3499 GCA_965366095.1 uncultured Cypionkella sp.
AAACTCTGCGATGAACCACCTTGGCCTTGCGGTCGCCGTGGTGCAAATGGCGCGCGATATCGCAAGCGGCGACACGCGGGCCGCGACGGTGGGTGGGCTGAAGGCCTATTTGAGTTGGGCGATCAGCAAATGGGGCTGGCGCGGCGTGCAGATCGGCGGCGTGGCGTTCTTTGTCTTCGACTTGACGCTGAGCAAATGGCAATCGGGGCTGACCGAGATCGCCGTCGATGTGTGGTATTGCCGCTATTCGGCCTGGTATAAGGAAAAAGGTCGGAGCGTTCCTGATTGGAAGATCAAGGCCTGGGATCTGTATCTTGCCGCCGAAGGCAAAGACGATCGGTCTTATGACAGCTATGTCGATGGTGTGCTGAACGACTATGTCGGTCTTGCTTTCGCCGATCCCCTGCTGGCCACCTATGGCGATTGCGGCGCGTCATCTTTTGGCGATCAGGCCAATATCAAATCCATCATCATGGCCGAGCACAAGGCCGTGCTGCGTAAGATGCTGGCTACCAAGGTCATGCCCGAAATTGCCCAGAGGGCGCGGCTGCGCAGCCTGCGCGCCGAAGTCACTCTGGCGCAAGAAACCCTGATGCCAAAGCTGAACCGCACCCTCTTTCTGGAGGTCACCGCCTATGGAGTGGCGGGGGCGGCGCGGGTGGTGATGCCGCTTCCGGCAGGGGGGGAATGGTCTGGAAAACTGCGCCAAGACGGCACTTTCCGCGCCTCGATAACGCTTTATGCCGCGCTGAAGGCCGGATTTCCCGATACTGTCCGGCTGGAAACCGAAAACGGGGTCGAAGAGCGTAAACTGGTGCTCTCTGGTGACCGGCTGACCGCCATGTTCGGCGCGCCGCAAACGCCGCTGGTGTCGCGCTATCGGCTAAGTGAGACCGGGCTAAGCTGCACGCTCAAGCGCATCGCTGCCGATGGCACGGCCAGCAGCGAAACCACAGGTGCCGACGCGCGACCAACGGCAGAGGTGGATTTTGCGATGTTGGCGAATGGGGCTTGGGTCTTTGGCCGCTTTAACCCACAGACGGGATGGTCGCCCGCGTCACCCGGCATGACGACAGGCACCAAGATCACGCTTGGGGCCCCGCTTTACGACAATATCCGCACCTTTGAAGGCTGCACGATTGGCTTTCTGACCGATGACGCGCTGGCCAAAGGCGATTGCAGGATCGAGCGGTTTGAACGCAAGGCGGTCAATGACCGCACCACCATCGAGCGCATCTGCACGGCGACTGCCGAACTTGAGCTTATCGGGATCTATTCGACGATGGGCAGCGAGGGGATGCAATACTATTCGCTTGACGGCCCCGAAGGCCAGATGATGCGCGAAATCCTGAAACGCAGCATGCAAGAAGGGGTCAAAAGCTTTGATCTCAATCCGCTGCCGGGGATGCCCGCGATCCCTGGAATGCCTTGACCGCCATGATGAAACCCCGCCCATTTCCCCGCGACCTGCTTCGAGGACAGTTATGAAAGCACTTGTGAACTCTGTCGCCCTGCTGGCTTTGCTGACGGGCCCCGCCCTGGCCCAGGAAAAGGCCGACCTTGATGCCTTCGGGATCGAGGGCAGCGGCGTCCCTCTGGACCAGCTGTCGCCCGATGATGGTGCCGCCGGTCCGGCCATGCCGACCGCGCAAGACGAGGTGCCCGCCGAAACCGCCCCACAGGCAGCCGCGCCTGCCGCACCCGCCGCAGATGCCCTTGCTGCACCCGAGATAACCGGGTTCGAGCCGCCCTCAGACTGGCAAGAGCGCAGTGTTGCAGGCTACAGCTTTCGTTTTCCCGGCGACTGGCAGATGATGCAAGACTCCAAAGACGAGGTCGCCATTTTCAATGGGGACGTCGAGGCCCAACAGGGTGGGGTTTTCCTCATTTCGATGGATAAGCCGGACAACATGATGCCCCCCGGTGCCGAAATCAGCTTGGATACCAAGGTGACCGTGTCAGGCCAGCCGTTCCGCAGGCTTGAATTGACGATGAAGATAGACGCCTCCCACAGCGCCGAGATGATCATGCTTATCTCGGAAAAGCCGGTGGACCGCGACGACCATCTCATCATTTCCGGCGGCGCGACCGGTCGGCCACTGTCAGAGTATCGCCAGGCGATCGAGCAGATGATGGGATCGCTGCGCTACACCGCGCCGCTGATCGAGCCAGATACGGCGCTCGACGGGCTGATTGTCTACACGGTGCCGAACGGTTGGCAGACAATCCGTAGCACGGATGGCATGGTCATGTATCCGGGCGTCTACTCGGCCTCGATCACCGTTCTCAAGGGCGATGCCGTTGGTGGCTATAGCGGCATCGATGCCAAGGTGCCGGAAAATGCCTTCAAAGGCTATGCCACGGTTTTGGGCGGCCATCCGGCGCAAAGCTCCGCCTGGCAGGGTGTAGAGGCCGAATATGTTCAAGACAACAGCATGGTGACAGGCAGCTACACGCTGTTTCGCCTGACCGATTGCGCCCCGGATGGTGCGCCTCTGGCGCTCGTGTTGGCAGGCATCCCCGAAACGCTCGAGTCTCAGGCCTTCAAGGACGCTCTGGACGATGTCGGTTTTGCCGAAGGGGTGAAATTGGGCGCCTGCCGGGAAGCGCCAAGCGGTGCCGGACCTGACACAGCCGGGCCAGACTCAGACGGGCCAGACACAAGAGCTGCGCCACAAGCCAAAGCCCCGCCTTTGGTCGCCCAAAACTCCGCCGGGGCCCCTGCCCCGGCACTCCCCTTGCAAGTCGAGGTGGGCGGGGTCAGCTATCTTCTGCCCGAAGGCTGGCAATCCACCTATTCTTCGGCAGAAGACAAGATGTGGGCCAGCCCCGACGGGCGTTTCACGATTTTGTCGTTCTGGTGGTTCCCCGACGAGCCCCTGCTTGGCTATGCCGACACCACCTCGGTCGAGAACACCGTCGTCGACCACGAGCCGGTGACGCGGATCCACAATTCCGGCAATGGCCTGTCAACGATCCAGAACGTAACCGAACGGGCGCGTGGCGACGGCAAACGGTTTATCTTCACTGTCGAGACCACCTCGGCTGCCCCGCAAGACTTGACGGCATTGCATGACCTGCTGGTGCCGACTTTGCGTTTCGCTGCAGGGTTCGATCCGAAAAGGCCAGTCGAATTCGCAGCACAAAGGGCACCCGACGCCGCCGCAAATCCACCCCCGGCACCGGCCTTGCAACTTGATTTGCCACCGCCACCCCCCGAACCGCAGGCTGAGCCTATGGCCGAACCCGACAGCTTTATCGATCAGGGCGGCGGCTATAGCCTGTATCACAACACACGTTTTGGCAGCGAAATTTCCTATCCCTCCAGCTATTTCGCGGCAAACCCGCCGCCAGACAATGGCGATGGCCGCAAGTTCATGTCGGCTGACGGGCAGTCGTCGTTTCTGATCTTTGCTCAGCACGATGCGTTCGGTCTGTCGCAAGACGAAATGATGCAGCAGGATGTGGCCGGTCTGGGCGGCAAGGCAGTCACTTACCG
>CBDUEF010000347.1:0-3479 GCA_965366095.1 uncultured Cypionkella sp.
CGCCCGCGCCTATGAGGCCGGGGGGGCCACCTGCCTGTCGGTGCTCACCGATAGCCCCTCGTTCCAAGGCGCCGACAGCTTTCTGACTGCCGCTCATAATGCGGTAAAGCTGCCCTGCCTGCGCAAAGATTTCCTGTTCGATCCCTATCAGGTCGCCGAATCCCGCGCCCTGAACGCCGATTGCATCCTGATCATCATGGCTGCCCTCTCCGATGATCAGGCCGCAGAGCTTGAAGCCGCCGCCACCGATTTCGGCATGGACGCGCTGATCGAGGTGCACAACCGCGACGAACTGGAGCGGGCCTCGAAACTGAAATCGCGCCTGATCGGCATCAACAACCGCAATCTGCACACGTTTGAACTTACCCTTGATACCACCCGCGAGCTTGCCCGCCGCGTGCCCGAAGATCGCCTGATCGTCTCGGAAAGTGGCTTTTTCACCCCGCAGGATCTCGCCGATGTTGCAGCCTACGGTGCGCGCTGTTTCCTCATCGGCGAAAGCCTGATGCGGCAGCCCGATGTCACCGCCGCCACCCGCGCCATCCTTTCTAAACCCCTGACATCGGAGCGCGGCGCATGAGCGGACTTTCCCATTTCGACGATCAGGGCCAGGCCCATATGGTTGATGTCTCGGCCAAGCCGGTCACCGACCGCATCGCCACCGCCACGGGTTCGGTGCGGATGAGCGCCGAAACCCTTGCCCTGATCACCCAAGGGCGCGCCAAAAAGGGCGATGTCTTGGGTATCGCCCGGCTTGCAGGCATCATGGCCGCCAAGAAAACCGCCGATCTGATCCCGCTGTGCCACCCCCTACCGATCACCAAAGTATCGCTCGATCTGGTGCCGGACCCGGCCCTTCCCGGCGTGGTCATCACCGCCACCGTCAAAACCGGCGGGCAAACCGGGGTCGAGATGGAGGCGCTTACCGCCGTCTCGGTCGCCTGCCTGACCATCTATGACATGGTCAAGGCGGTCGAGAAATCCATGGTGATCTCAGACATCCGGCTATTGCTGAAAGATGGTGGAAAATCAGGTCTATACGAGGCGAAGTGATGATTTCAGTTGAAGAGGCTCTCGCCCGCGTTCTGGCCCTTGCAACCCCGTTGGCGCCCGAATCCGTGCCGCTGCGCGAGGCCTCTGGCCGGGTTCTTGCCGCCCCCGCTCTGGCCCGCCTGACGCAACCGCCCTTTGACGCCTCGGCCATGGACGGCTATGCTTTGGGCCGCGTCGGCGCCACAGGCGACAGCTTTACCGTCATCGGCGAATCCGGCGCGGGCCATGGCTTTGCAGGCGAGCTCTCCCCCGATCAGGCCATCCGTATCTTTACCGGCGCGCCGCTCCCCCAAGGCGCGGCCACCATCGCCATTCAGGAAAACACCACCGCCAAGGGCGCGCAGATCACCCTTACGGCTGACACCACCGCGCGCGACAACATCCGCCCCCGCGGTCAGGATTTCAGCCAAGGCCAGCCCCTTTCCGCCCCGCGTCTGCTCAAACCCAATGACGTGGCGCTCTTGGCCTCGATGAACATCCCCAGGGTCACCGTCACCCGCCGCCCCATCGTTGCCCTCATCGGCACCGGAGATGAATTGGTGATGCCCGGCGAAACCCCCGGCCCAGATCAGATCATCGCCTCCAACAATTTCGCGCTTGCCGCCATGGTTGAGGCCGCCGGGGCCGAGGCCCGCATGCTGCCTCTCGCCCGCGATACCGAGGCCGATCTGCGCATGGTCTTCAGCCTGACCGCGGGGGCCGATCTGATCGTCACCAGCGGCGGCGCCTCGGTGGGCGATCACGATCTGGTCGGCAAGGTTGCCGCCGATCTGGGGCTGGAGCGCGCGTTTTGGAAAATCACCATGCGCCCCGGCAAGCCGTTGATGGCGGGCAAACTTAACGGCATCCCGATGCTGGGCCTGCCCGGCAATCCGGTGTCGGCCATCGTCTGCGCCCATCTTTTCCTGCTGCCGCTTTTGCGGGCGATGCAGGGCCTGCCCGATCCCGCCCCGCAAACCCGCCGCGCCCGCCTTGCCACCGATCAGCCCGCCAATGGCCCGCGCACCCATTACATGCGCGCGCGCCTTACCGATGCGCCCGATGGCCTGCCGATGATCACCCCCTTTAACAGCCAGGATTCGGCGCTTTTGTCGATCCTGACCGAAGCCGACGCCCTGCTGATCCGCCCGATCAATGATGGGCCACGCCGCGCGGGCGAGGTGCTGGATTACCTGCCAATTTAGGCCAAAGCGATTCGCAACCGCTTGACACAAAGCAAGAACGCTGCCAGAACAGAGCAACAACACTGGCAACCGGGGGGCGATATGCTCACGCGCAAACAACTCGAACTGCTCGATTTCATCAAAACCCGGATGGATATTGATGGTGTGCCGCCCTCCTTTGATGAAATGAAAGATGCGCTCGATCTGCGCTCTAAATCGGGCATTCATCGGCTGATCACGGCGCTGGAAGAGCGTGGCTTTATCCGCCGCCTTGCCCACCGCGCCCGCGCGCTGGAAATCGTGAAATTGCCCGAAGCGATGGAGAAACCGGGTTTCTCGCCCAAGGTCATCACCGGCGATCGGGTTGATCCGCCGCGCGGTGCCATCGCGATCGAGTCGGTCTATGCGCTGGAAATCCCCGTCATGGGCCGTATCGCCGCAGGCGTTCCGATTGAGGCGATCAGCCATGTCTCACATCACGTCGCCGTTCCGGGCTCGATGCTCTCGGGCAGCGGTCAGCATTATGCGCTTGAAGTCAAAGGCGATTCCATGATCGACGCCGGGATCAACGATGGCGATATCGTGGTGATCCGTGAGCAGAACACCGCCGAAAACGGCGATATCGTGGTGGCTTTGGTCGAGGATGCCGAGGCGACGCTGAAACGCTTCCGCCGCAAAGGCGCGATGATCGCGCTTGAGGCCGCCAATCCGGCCTATGAAACCCGCGTTTTCCCCGATCACATGGTCAAGGTGCAGGGCCGTCTTGTCGGCTTGATCCGCAGCTACTGACGGGCAAGCTGCGCGCCTTTCGGCGCTTTCAACACCATTTCAGCATGAATCGGCCTTGGCCCGCGCCATAAACGCGGCGCATCGCGCACCGGGTGCAGATGCAAAGTCCCCGCTTGCAACGAAATCTCAATCGCCCCGGTTTCTTGCAGCACCTTGCGATCAATCAACAGGCAACCCGAGGGCGGCGCTTCTGCCATTTGTGACGCGGCAAGGATCACAAAATCCGCCTGATCGCAGGACGCATTCAGCGCGGCCAAGCCGGCCTTTCCGCTGAGAACCACGCCAATGAACCCGCCGATCTCAAACCGCCGCACCCCACGCGGCCCGTCAAACCCGGCCCGAGCCGCCGCCACCTCTTGCCCCGCCAGATCGCCATCATTTTCCAGCCAGCTTTGCGCCGCAAACCCTGCGCCCTTGGCCCCTGACAACACCCGCCCCTCTGGCCCCATCACCCCCACCAGCGCCCCGTCCGAG
>CBDUEF010000348.1:0-3476 GCA_965366095.1 uncultured Cypionkella sp.
GCCGAGGGCGCGCCGAAATAGACGCACCAGTCGGGCGCCCCGGAGGCGTTGAAAAACCCGCCAATGTCTTGGCCCTGGGTGGCAAAGATGTGGTAGGTCATGTCCGACCCCATCGGCACGGATTGTGTCACCGTCCAGCCAAACAGCGCTCCTTAAAATCCCGCCGCCGCCTGTGCATCCAAGTTGGCCAGATCGTGCCAGTTGCCATGGCCAAATTTTTTTGATCAAACGCGCCGCCGCTGCCGCCGGTCAGAGGCTGCAACACGGCTAACGCCGCCCCTTGCGGATCAATCAGAATCGAGAAACGCCCGGTATCGGGAATGTCGGTCGGCGGGACAATCACCTTGGCACCAAGTTCGGCGGCCTTTGCGACCAGCGCGTCGGTGTCCTCCACGGCGATGTAAAAGGTCCAGGCAAGCGGCATTCCAGCTTCGGCGGCCATCATACCCGCCACCATCGCCCCATCGGCTTTGGCCAAAAGCTATTGAATCCCCGGCACGCCCGCATCGTCCCAAGTCGAGCCAAGGATTTTGTGATAAAAATCCCGCTCTGAGTCAGTATCAGACGTCGCAAATTCGTACCAACACGGCCATCCATGAAAAGACGTGACACGTTTCCCCGATTGACCAAGCCCCCGATTGACCAAGCCTTAAGGTAAGCCGACCGACCACCCCGCGCAAATCAAATCTGCCGCCCCCTGGCCTCAGACGGCGCGGTCCAGCCGGGTGGACAGATGGATCAGGCTTTCCGAGGATTTCACCCCGGTCAATGCGCCGATCTGGTCCAGCACCTGATCGAGCAATTGGGTGTTGGCTGCCGCGATCTGCAACAAAAGATCAAACCGCCCCGAGGTAGTGAACACGCGCTCCACCTCGCCAATGGCTTTCAGGCGGGTCAGGATCGCGGCCTGCGAGCGCGGCTCGATGGTCAGCAAAACACTGGCGCGCAAGCGTCCCTGGCGGGCGGCCTCGCCCAGCTTCAACGTATAGCCCGCGATCACCCCCGAGCTTTCCAGCCGCTCCAGCCGCGCCTGAATCGTCGAGCGGGCAACCTTGAGACGCCGCGCCAGCGTAGCCACCGACATCCTCGCATCGGCCCCAAGCAAGGTTAAAATGGTTCTATCGAGGTCATCCATACAGACTGTATCCTTTTTTCGTCATTATAACCAAGTTTTCCGGCAGTTATATAGTTTTGTTCGGTGAAGTTGTGCCCCATATGCGACATCCTTAGGTGCAGGAAAAGGGCGGCTCATACGCACCTGGCCTGGTTGGAAAAACCATGCAGGTGTCTTGGTGTCGATTTCAGGCAACGGGAGGGACTTGCATCTTGTTGGCAGAAAGGATCACGCCGATGGGACTGTCCAAATCAATCTGGACCAATCCGACCGAGTTTCTTCGCAATCAGCAGCCGGAAAATCCGGTGCTGTTTTTTGCGCCTTCGGCCGTGCAGGCCGTGGCGCGGCGGTTTCTGGATGGCTTTCCGGGTCTGGTGACCTATGCCGTCAAATCCAACCCCGGTGAGGAAGTGATCGAGAATCTGATCGCCGCCGGGATCAAGGGGTTTGACTGTGCCTCGCCCTTCGAGATTGATCTGATCCGCCGTCTGGCGCCGGAAGCGGCCATCCATTACAACAACCCGGTGCGCAGCCGCGCCGAGATCGCGCATTCGGTGGCGTCCAAGGTGAAATCCTATTCGGTGGATTCTGCCAGCGAACTGGCCAAGCTGATCGAAATGGTTCCGGTTGAAAACTGCGAGATCACCGTGCGCTTCAAGCTGCCGGTGGGCGGCGCTGCCTATAACTTTGGCGCGAAATTCGGGGCCACAGAAGAGGTCGCGGTCGAGCTGTTGAAGACCGTGGCGGCGGCGGGCTTCATTCCGTCGATCACCTTCCACCCCGGCACGCAATGCACCGATCCTGCGGCCTGGGCGTCTTATATCCGTGAGGCGGCGGTGATCGCGCGCAAGGCAGGCGTCAAGATTTCGCGCCTCAACGTCGGCGGCGGTTTTCCCAACCATCGCGCCGTGGGCGTGGTGCCGCAGCTTGAAGCGACGTTTGCGGTGATCAACCGCGTAACCACCGAGGCCTTTGGCGCTGATCGCCCGGCCCTGATCTGCGAGCCAGGGCGCGCGCTGTGCGGCGATGCCTTTACGCTGGCCGCTCGTGTCAAAGCCGTGCGCGACGGCACCCATGTGTTTTTGAACGATGGGCTCTATGGCTCGCTTTTCGAACTCGGCCAAATCGGCATCATTGACCGGATCGAGGTGATCTCACCCGAAGGGGTGCAGCGTTGCGGCGCGATCCTGCCGCGCATCTGCTTTGGTCCGACCTGCGATTCGGTTGATCGCTTGCCCGGCGACATCCCTTTCCCCGAGGATATCTCGGAAGGCGATTTCGTGATCATGCATGGCATGGGGGCCTATTCCACCGTCACCAACAGCCGCTTCAACGGCTTTGGCGAATTGAGCATGGTCACGGTTCTGTCGCAAAGCCTTTGATCGGGCGTAAATAATCCCCTCTACGGCTAGACCCAGAAGAATCGGCGGCGTAGCCTGCCGGTATCGTTGGGGGTGACGGCGCAGATCGGTGCGCGCTGTTGCCCCGCTGGCAAAGGGGGTGGGTTCTGTCCTATCTTGACCGGCTCAAACAGTGGTGGCAGGGCAAACCCGCCGCCACCCAACCCGCAGCGCTTCCTGCCGAAGGGGTGCAGCGCGGCTCGGTGATCCATGTGATCATTCTGGACGGCACTATGTCAACGCTGGCCCAAGGCCAAGAGGGCAATGCGGGCCTGCTCTACCGCCTGCTGACAGAAAATGGCCGCAAACCCAAGATGACGGTCTATTATGAACATGGTTTGCAATGGGAAGGCTGGCGGCACGGGATGGATATCGTGCAGGGGCGCGGCATCAACCGCCAGATCCGCCGCGCCTATGGCTGGCTGGCCAGCCATTACCGCGAGGGCGACCAGATCTTTCTTTTCGGCTATTCGCGCGGCGCCTTTGCGGTGCGGTCTCTGGCCGGAGTGATTGACCGGGTCGGTTTGCTCAAACGCGAACACGCCACCGAGCGCGGGGTGCAACTGTGCTATCGCCATTATCAGGCCAATCCCGACGGCACCGCAGCTCAGGCCTTCGCCCGGCGGTTTTGCCACTCCACGGCCCCGATCCAGATGGTGGGGGTCTGGGACACCGTCAAGGCGCTGGGCCTGCGTCTGCCGTTCTTCTGGATGTTGGGCGGGCAGCATGATTTTCACAGCCATCAATTGGGCCGCTCGATCTGCCACGGCTTTCACGCTCTGGCGATCAACGAGACGCGTGTGGCCTTCACGCCGGTGCTTTGGGAATGCCCCGCGGGCTGTGCGATCACGGCCGAACAGATGTGGTTTCGCGGCGCCCATGGCGATATCGGCGGTAATATCGGCAGATTTACCGCCGCAAGGCCCTTGTCCAACATCCCACTGGTCTGGATGCTGGAGCGT
>CBDUEF010000349.1:0-3471 GCA_965366095.1 uncultured Cypionkella sp.
CAATTGAAACCATCCGCGACGGCTGCACGCAAACCAGGTGCGGCAAACAAACCTGTGCTGGCAGCCGTTAAGCTTGCAAGTGAGGGGTCAGACGTCGATGCAAGCCAAGGCGAAAAAAGTTCCATTCTTCGGATGCGTGAACTGATCAGCCGGGTGTCTGAAAACCATGGCTACAAAAAGAAAGACGTAAAGGAAATCATCGAAGCTGCCTTTGCCGAGATGGCCAAGGCATTGGACAACAAAGAGAATATGCTGCTTCACTCCTTGGGGAAAGTCCGCATTGTCAGGCAAGGTGATGTGACAACCGGTGTCCCCATGACATTGAAGCTTCGTCGCTCCAACCCCAACGCCGTCGCTGCGGATACTTCGGACAATGAAGGACTTGCGGATGATGGGGAAGATAGCTAAACAGCGCCGCATTGGGCGATTAGCTCAGCGGTAGAGCGCTTCGTTCACATCGAAGATGTCAGCGGTTCAAATCCGTTATCGCCCACCATCACATGGCCCCGGTTTTGCCGGGGCCATTTGATTTCATAGGGTTACGATCCGCTTTATTTTAGAATTGACAGCAGGTTTGCATAGTCATCGGTCCAGAGGCGCCCGCCATCCGCAGCCACGCGCACCCAACGGGGATCCTGCGCCAAAGCCCCCAAAGCGGCGTCATCTTGCGCAATGACCATCACTGTCGAGGGAAACAATCCCTTCTCAAGGTCTTTGCCGTCGGTTTGGTTTTGCAACAGCGCCTTCATCCCCAGCGCCTCGGCACTTCGCGCCAAGACCTTCTCAATTTCGTAATAGCGGTTTGATATATGGAACACGATCAGCCCGCCCGGAGTGATCCGATCGCGATAAAGTTCTAACGCTTCCACCGTGGAAAGGTGGATCGGCACGGTGTCCGAGCTATAGGCATCGATCACCAGAATATCGAATTTCAGCCCCTTTTGCTGATCCAATACAATTCTGGCGTCGCCCAGATGGGTTGGCGATTTGTCTGCACATTTCGACATAAAGGTGAACAGGTCGGGATTGCGGGCGATCTCATCAACCTTTTGATCAATCTCATAAAAATGCCAGTTTTGCCGGGGATTTTTATAGCAGGCAAGGGCGCCTACGCCCAATCCGACAATGCCCACCGTTTTGGCTGCTTGCCCGCGTGGCGAGGCCATGATCTGGCCCATGGGTGAGCCTGCATGATAATAGGCAAGCGGTGTTGGCCTGTCTGCCGAAAGGTCCGCAATGCGTTCCGCGCCGTGAAATGTGGTGCCATTGGCATATAGCCGCAGCCCGTCGCGATCAACCACGCGGTGCGGGCCAAAAAAGCTGCGGTCCCTGAAGATCGAGGGCTCGTAACTGGCAAAGCTTGCGCCGATCATCACCGTAACGGCCGCCGTAACAACCGCATATCCCCGCCCCCGCGCCAGCCACAGGCCCAGCAACAGTACTGCGGCAACGGCCAAAGCGATCAGCGATTGATCTATCCCGCGCAGAGCGCTCATCCCAAGCGACAATGGCATCAGGGCAACCAGTCCAACAAAGATTCCAAAAGCTGCATCTATGGGCCGCGGCTTGCTGCCACGGGTCAGCAACAGCAGGGCCGCGATGGCAACCGTGATCCGCAACTCATAGAAGTCATTCAGAAAAATTGGGGCAAAGATCGAATTGAACAGCCCACCCAATGCCCCGCCAACCGACATGACCACGTAAAACAGCGTCAGATGGCCCTGCGAGGGGCGCGCGTCATAAAGGCTTTGATGGGCCATGAGAGTTGCCACAAAGCAGCACAGGATCAGCAGCCCGCTCATGGTCCAGGTCAGCGAATCCGCCCAAAGCCCGGATGTCAGCACCGCCATAAACGCCAGCGCGACCATGAAGGCCTTATGCAAGAACGCCCGACCAAAAAGCGGCTTGTTGGTGAAGGTAATCACAAAAGTCAGCAAATACAGCGCCAGCGGGCCAACCCAAAGCAATGGAAAGGACCCAAGATCGGTGCCGATCTTTGTTGTCACCCCCAGCATCAGGGATGAGGGAATAAACGCCAATAGCAGCCATTTCACGATGTTGCGGGTGTCAGGCACGGCCCCAAACGAGGCGAGTGCTGCGACGTTGGCACCGCCCCTGCGGGCCTGCAACCCACTCAGCAGCAAAAAACCACCCAAGGCGACAAACCCAACAGCCCAGCCCTGACCAATCGCCTTGGCGCCAAACAGCGGCTCGGCCACCAAGGGAAATGCCAACAGCGCAATCAGCGATCCAAGATTGCTGGCGCCATATAGAAAATAGGGGTCATGTGCCGAAGGCCCGTCACTTTTGGCATACCAGGATTGAATAAGCGGCGAATTGGCCGACAGCACCGCAAAAGGCATTCCCACCCCCAGCGAATAAAGCGTGAGCGTTTGCATGACGGTGGATTTCTGCGCGTCATAAAGCCAGCCACCGGGCAAGGACAGCGGCAAGAACACCAAGGCAAGGGCCCAAAGTGCCAGATGCACACCGATTTGCACGGGGACCGTGGCGTAGCGCGTCATCAGGTGGGAATAGAGATACCCCGCGATCAGCACGCTTTGAAAAAACAGCATGGCGGTGGTCCAAACCGCCGGGGCACCGCCAATTGCCGGTAAGGCGATGCGGGTGAACAAGGGTTGCACGAAAAACAGCAGCGAGGCCGAAAGAAAAATCGTTGCCGTAAACAGTGCCGCAATCAAGGCCGGAGCGATTTGGCGGCTTGTTGCCGTTCGCAAAGCAGTCATCTGTTTCGCCTCGTTTCAAAGCACTATCCAAGCCAGAATGACAAAAGATAATGTTACGATTTGGGCGTTTGATCGGCAAATGTGTCGAATTGTTGGAAAATCTCCACCGATGAAACCGGCAAAAAGGGGCTTGCATTGGCCGTGCCGCGCGGGTATCTCGCGCCAATGGGTTGTTAGCTCAGTTGGTAGAGCGTCTCGTTTACACCGAGAATGTCGGCGGTTCGAGCCCGTCACGACCCACCATTTCCCCTCGCCTCTTTTGTGAATCGCTTCTCATGGCTCAACCGCTTTTTCATCCCCTTGTTTGGATGAACAAATGGAGACGATACAAGCTGGAACCCGCTTCTTGATCTTGCAATTGCCATCGGCAATCAGGTCTATGCCAGTGAAACCGTAATCGTCGCCCGCGATCTGGCGGGATTCGAGGTGCGCCGCGCCCTGCCATCGGTTCAGCGTCAATTGGTCGGCCCCTTCATCTTTTTTGATCAATTTGGCCCGGCGGAATTTCTGACGGGGCAGGGGATCGACGTGCGCCTGCATCCCCATATCGGGCTCACCTATCTGAGGGAGGGCCATTTGCATCACCGCGATTCTCTGGGCACCGATGCCTATATCCTTCCGGTCGAGATCAATCTGATGACGGCAGGGCAAGGGATCACCCATTCCCAACGCGTTGATGGCGAGATGCGCAAGGCGCCGTTTTCCATGCTTGGCTTGCAAACCT
>CBDUEF010000350.1:0-3462 GCA_965366095.1 uncultured Cypionkella sp.
GCCACATGCAGCGCGGTTGGGGGTTTTTCCGGGCCGAGCGCAACGAATATCTGGATATTCTGCCCGCAAGCCAGCGGGTGTCGGAAAACAAATGGTATCTGGGCACTGCCGACGCGGTGACGCAAAACATTGATATTGTTGATTCATATGGTGTGAAATATATCGTCGTGCTGGCAGGCGATCATATCTACAAGATGGATTACGAAGTGATGTTGCAACAGCATGTCGATCAGGGCGCGGATGTGACCATCGGCTGTCTGACGGTGCCGCGGATGGAGGCCACGGCCTTTGGCGTGATGGCGGTTGATGCCGATATGCGCGTGACCTCGTTTTTGGAAAAGCCCGCCGATCCGCCGGGGATTCCGGGCGATCCGAACAATGCTTTGGCCTCGATGGGGATTTATATTTTCGACTGGGCGTTCTTGCGTGACTTGTTGATCAAGGATGCCGAGGACCCCAATTCCAGCCATGATTTTGGCAATGATCTGATCCCGGAGATTGTGAAACACGGTAAGGCGGTGGCGCATCGCTTTGCCGATTCTTGCGTGAAATCGGGGCTGGAGACCGAGCCCTATTGGCGCGATGTCGGCACGATTGATGCCTTTTGGCAGGCCAACATTGATCTGACCGATTTTGTGCCAAAGCTGGATCTTTACGATCAAAGCTGGCCGATCTGGACCTATGCCGAGATTTTGCCGCCCGCCAAGTTCATCCATGATGAGGCCGAGCGGCGGGGGATGGCGGTGTCGTCGCTGGTGTCGGGCGATTGTATCGTTTCGGGGTCAGAGGTGCGCAATTCGCTGTTGTTCACGGGGTGCCGGACGCACAGCTATTCGAGTTTGGAATATGTGGTGGCGCTGCCCAAAGTGATCGTCAACCGCAAGGCGGAGTTGAAAAATTGCGTGGTGGATCGGGGGGTTATCATTCCCGAGGGGCTGGTGGTGGGGCAAGACCCCGAGATGGACGCCAAGTGGTTCAGGCGGACGGAAAGCGGGATCGTGCTGATCACGCAAGAGATGCTGAACGCGCGGGCGCGGGCGATTGGTTAAGGCGCGCTGGTTGAGGCGCTGGGGGCTGTCTGCCCCCAGACCCCCGAGGATATTTGAACGATGAGGATGGCGATGAAAAGCGGTGGGCGGGTGCTGTCGGTGGCCTCGGAATGCGTGCCGCTGATCAAGACCGGGGGCTTGGCCGATGTGGTGGGGGCCTTGCCGGGGGCTTTGGCGCCTTTGGGCTGGGAGATGATTGTGTTGCTGCCGTGCTACCGGGCCCTAAAGGCGGCGGCGGTGGGCTGGCCGGTGGTTTGGCACGGCGCGGAGGTGTTTGGCGGGGCGGCGCGGGTGTTGGCGGGCGAAGTTGGCGGGGTGAAGGTGCTGCTGTTGGAGGCGGGGCATCTTTATGACCGTGAGGGCGGGCCTTATGCTGGGCCGGAGGGTGAGTGGCCGGACAATGCGCAGCGCTTTGCCGCGCTCTCTTGGGTGGCGGCAGAAATTGCGCGCGATGGGCTGGTCGATGGTTGGCGGCCCGATGTGTTGCATTGCCATGACTGGCAGGCGGGGTTTGCGCCGGCCTATGCCAAGGGGTTCCCTTCGGTAATGACCGTGCATAACATCGCCTTTCAAGGCTGGGCTCCGGCCTCGATGCTGGCCGATTTGCGTCTGCCCGTGGAAGATTTCCATTCGGCGGGGCTTGAGTATTACGGCGGGCTGTCGAGCCTGAAGGCCGGGTTGATCAATGCGCATCGGATCACCACGGTTTCGCCCAATTACGCCGCCGAGTTGATGCGGCCCGAGTTTGGCATGGGGCTGGAGGGTGTGATTGCGGCGCGCGCGGATGTGGTCAGCGGAATTTTGAACGGGGTGGATGAGGCGGTTTGGTCACCTGAGATAGAACCTTTGCCATTCTCGGCCAAGGCGATGAAGGGCAAGGCTTTGAACCGGGCGGCGATTTCGGCCGAGTTTGGCCTGACGGTGCCGGGGCCTTTGGCGATTTTGGTCAGCCGCTTGACTGATCAGAAGGGGATTGATCTGGTCGCGGGCGCTATCGCGGGCTTTGTTGCGGGCGGTGGCGGTTTGATCGTTTTGGGCTCGGGTGATGCGGGGTATGAGGCGGCAATGCTGGCGCTGGCGGTGGCGCATCCGGGGCGGGTGGCGGGGCGGATCGGCCATGATGGGGCTTTGAGCCACCGCCTGGTTGCCGGGGCCGATGCGGGGCTGGGGCCCCGCCCGGTTGAGCCTTGCGGGCTGACGCAGATGTATGGGCTGCGCTATGGCACCTTGCCGCTGGTTTCGGCGGTGGGGGGCCTGTGGGATACGGTGATTGATGCGAGCCCGGCGGCGCTGGCCGTTGGGGCGGCGACGGGGGTGGTGTTTCATCCGGTCGATGCGCTGGCCTTTGCGCAGGCCTTGCAGCGGTTGCTGGGGCTTTATGCGAATCAAAAGGTCTGGGTTCGGATGCAGAAGGCCGCGATGGCGCAGCCGGTGGGGTGGCAGACCAGCGCGCGGGCCTATGCGGCGCTGTATCAGGGGTTGCGCGGGTGAATATCGCGGCTTTGAGTGTTTCGGCGGGGTTGCCCTATCCGATGGGGGCAAGTCTGACCGGGGAGGGCGTGAATTTCGCGGTGTTTTCGGCTCATGCGACGGGGGTGGAGCTGTGCCTCTTTGATCCCGCTGGGCGGCGGGAATTGGCGCGCTTTGCGATCACCGAGCGTGACGGCGATGTTTGGCATATCCATATTGCCGGATTGCAGGCGGGGGCGGCTTATGGCTTTCGCGTCGATGGCCCCTATGCGCCCGAGCAGGGGCACCGCTTCAACCCACATAAACTGTTGCTCGATCCTTATGGCAAAGGGCTGGTGGGGCGGCTGCGTTGGTCGGATGCCTTGATGGGCTATAAGGTGGGCGGGGCACGGGGGGATCTGTCCTTTGACACCCGCGACAGTTCTTTTGCGATACCGAAATCGGTGGTGATGGCGACGGGGTTTGACTGGGGTGATGACCGCCCGCCGCGAATTGCGATGGCGGAGACGGTGATTTATGAGGCCCATGTCAAGGCGCTGACCGAGCTGCACCCCGATGTGCCAAGCGCTTTGCGGGGCACCTATGCGGGGCTGGCGCATCCGGCGATGATCGCGCATTTGCAAAGGCTGGGGGTGACGGCGGTGGAGTTGCTGCCGGTGCAGGCCTTTTTTGACGATCGGTTTTTGGTGGCGCGGGGGCTAAAAAACCATTGGGGTTACAATACGATAGGGTTTTTTGCGCCCGAGCCGCGCTATGGTGGGACGGCCCCTTTGGCCGAGATGCAAGGCATGGTCAAGGCGCTGCACAAGGCTGGGATCGAGGTGCTGCTGGATGTGGTTTACAACCATTCGGGCGAGGGCGATGAATGGGGGCCGACGCTGGCGTTTCGCGGGTTGGACAATGCGAGCTACTACCGCACCGTGCATGGCGGGCGGCATTATGC
>CBDUEF010000351.1:0-3452 GCA_965366095.1 uncultured Cypionkella sp.
CTGTTTACACATGCTATATTTGAAAATGCTGACAAATCTGGGCTGATAAGTTTACAAATGCAACATAAGGCGGGCTAGGGCGCAACATTTGTCAACATTTTGTAAACAAGGCGCAACACGAAAAGAGCTGTTTGGACCACACAAGCAGCCCTGAAGAACTCGGCATGAGGGTCTTTTGCCTTCCTTACTACTTCAGTCGGATCAACGCGAAATCCAACTTCAGGCGAAAGTGACATCGCCTTTCACCATTGATGCTTCGAGATTTCAACACCGAATGGCTAGTCTTGTGAAACGCAACTTGGCGGCGTTTTAGGGTGACCGTCTGGAAAGAGCGGTGAGCGGCCCGATGGGTGCGTTGCTTTGGATTTCAAAACTAACTGACAGCAGACATTCGTGTCTATCGCATCGCCAGGACCCGATGTATGCGTCTATCGGACATACTATCAAAACGGGCCGGTTGCGGCCTTCGAAAATCCGGGTATCTCGTCCATCTTTAACTCCCAAAGGGTAAGGCGAACCAGAAATTCTGATTTGCTCGAGTCCGCAAATCTGTCCCTCAGGCGTATACGTCTGACAGTGCGCTGACCGCGGGCATTATATTTGGGCCAAGGCAATCGGACTCAAAGTTTTAGGACTGTTTTCCGCGCCAAAAGACCCTGCGGACGGAACAGCAAGACGCCGATCACCAGCATGATTGCAAAGGCATCGCGGTAAGGCAGCAGGGTCTCGGGCAGCCAGGCCTGCAACATCACCTCGATGAACCCCAACAGGAATCCGCCCGCAACCGCGCCGGTCAGGCTGCCCAACCCGCCAATGATGGCGGCGATAAAGGCCTTCAGAACCGGCAAAAACCCCATCAAGGGATCTACCGAGCCGCGCTGCGCCACCCATAACAGCCCCGCCACCGCCGCCAAAAGGCCCGAGATCGCAAAGGCCGTCGCCACCACCGCATTGGCGCGCAGACCCATCAGGCGGACTATGGCGAAATCCTCGGACGCCGCGCGCATCGCCCGGCCCGCCACGGTGCGGTTCAAAAACAGCGTCAGCCCGATCAACATCAGCGCCGTGGTCACAATAGAAATCGACTGGATGATCCCCAGATGCAGCGGCCCGATCTGTATAACCCCCGACAGCGCGGCAGGCATCGGCACCGGCACCGGACGCGCCGAGATGAAATTCTGAAACAGCACCCGCAAAATCGCACTGACGGCAAAGCTGGTCAACAGCAGCGTGGTGCCACTCGCCCCGCGCACCGGCCGAAACGCCACGCGCTCCATCGCCATCGCCAGCAGCACGGGTGCGCTCAGCGCCAGCAGGATCGCCAGCGGGAACGGCAAGGACGCGGCCAGCGAAAACGCCATCACATAGCCCGCCACGGTCATCAATTCACCATGGGCAAAGTTGATCAGCCCGATGATCGAGAACACCACCGCAAGGCCCAAAGCCAGCAGCGCATAGGTGCCGCCAAGGCTCAGCGCGTTCAGGATCTGTTGCAGGAATAGGTCCATGTCAGGCTCCCAAATAGGCGTCGCGGATTTCGGGCGAAGCGGCAAGATCGGCAGCCGATCCGGTAATCTCTATCTTGCCATTCACCAGCACATATCCCCGGTCGGCAATCTCCAGCGCTAAGGCCACGTTCTGCTCGACCAGCAAAATCGTCAGCCCCCGGTCACGCAGATCGGAAATCAGCGCAAAGATGCGGTCCACCACTTGCGGGGCAAGGCCCAGCGACGGCTCGTCCAGCAGCAAGAGATCAGGTGAGGACATCAGCGCGCGGGCAATCGACAGCATCTGTTGTTCGCCCCCCGATAGCGACCCCGCCTTTTGGTGCAGCCGCTCGCGCAGGATCGGAAACAGCGCCAGCATATCGGCCTCGGTCTCGGCCAAGGGTCCGCGCGCGGCATGTTTCGCCCCGCCCAACAGCAGATGTTCTGCCACCGTCAGCGTCGGGAAAATCCGCCGCCCCTCGGGCACCAGCGTCATCCCTTGGCGCACGATCATCTCGGTCGGCAGGCTGGCGATGTCTTTGCCGCGAAACCGCAACGTCTGCGCCTTGCGCGGGGCCATGCCGACAAGCGCGTTCAGGGTCGAACTTTTGCCCGCACCATTCGCCCCCAAAAGGGTGACGATCTCGCCCTTGGCAACCGTCAGATCAATGCCGCGCACCGCCTCGACTGCGCCGTAAGTGACTGTCAGATTTGAAACCTCAAGCAAGGGGGCGGGGCTGTTCATCGGGCATCCTTTGGGGTTGCTCCGGCCCCGCATCGCAGGGGGCCGGACAGGTCTTGGATCAGGGGGCCGGAACGTCGGCTGCGTCTGGCGCGCCTTGCTTGACCAACTCGCGGTTGCCGCCCGTGATACGCACCAGCGACACCGAGCGCAGCGGCATCCCCATCGTGCCTGCATAACTGATCGAACCAGTCACGCCCTGCACGTCTTGCAGCCCGGCGATGGCATCACGGATCGCCTTGGGATCAAGACTGTCGGCCTTGGTGACAGCCGCCTCAATGACGGTGCCAAGATCATAGCCGTTGGCGATATAGACGGTGTTTGGCTCTTCGCCGGTTTTCTCTTTGTATTTGGCGTTGAAAGCCGCCAGCGGGCTGCCCTCGGTCGCAAAACCGGCGGTCGAGAACACCACGCCCTCCACCAGATCACCCATTGCAAATGTGGTGGGGCTGTCGATGCCGTCTGATCCCAGAACCGGCGTGGTCACGCCTGCGCCGCGCAATTGACGGATAAAGGCGGGAAAGTCCGGCTCATAGGCGGCGGTCATGATAACATCGGGTTTCGGGTCCATCGCCGCGATCTTGGTGACCTCCGCGCTGAAATCCTGCTGGCCCATCGCGAAGGTGCCTTCGCCGAGCAGCATGCCGCCCTTGGCGGTAAAGGCAACACCGAAATATTCCGGCAATTTCAGCGTATAGGCAGAATCCGGCGAGGACAGGATATAGGCCGATTTATAGCCCTGCTCTGTTGCAAAACCGGCCAGCATAGCGGCCTGAACGTTGTCGGCGGGATAGTTGCCGAACATGTAATCGCCCACTGCCAAGGGCAGCGTCGGCGTGGTGGCGCAGAAGGAAAACGCAGGGATACTGGCGGCCTGAGGGATCAACCCCCCCCCCAACGACGGATCGGCATCGCAAGGCGTAATCATGATCTGCACGCCCGCATCCACCAGTTCCTGCGCCACCAGCGCGGTTTGCGCCGCATCCGAACGGGTGTCCTTGGCGATCAGCTTGATCGGGTATTTACCTGCAATACCGCCAGCGGCGTTGATCTCATCCACCCGCATCTGAAATCCGGCCAGCGACGGCTGGTCATAAGGTGCAAGTCCACCGGTCTGCGCAGTGGCAAGGCCGATGGTCAGATCCTCGGCCCAAGCTGGGGCGGCAAGCCCAAGGGCGAGGGCGGTAAAGGTCAGGGTCTTTCTGAGCGTCATGGGTCTTCTC
>CBDUEF010000352.1:0-3447 GCA_965366095.1 uncultured Cypionkella sp.
GTGCCGGTTTTCACCGCGACTGATGGCATCAACTCGCGGAAATGACACACCGTCCAGCGCAGTTTCGGGAAGACGAAATAGTCGAGGTCGGTGACACGGATGGTCTTATCCGCAGCCGGCGGAAATCCCCGCATCCAACCAAACGTGACGGGGTTTGACTCCTGCGCATCAAGCGGTTTGGCATCCTGCGCCATCGCGAGTCCTCCAAATGCCATCCAAAGGTCCGTGGGTGCGGCATAAACTCTGTTCCTTGTCATCGTTCTCAATCCAATTCCGGCAGACCGCCACCTGACACCGTTGGGATTTGCCCACTAACCCAACCCGCCGCCGGAGCACACAAGAAAAGGGCCGCGTTGGCCATGTCTTGTGGCACTCCAAGACGGTGGATCGGTGTGCGCCAGCAACTTTTTCTCTATCTCATCGGTCAGGACCGAATTCAGCGCATCGGTGCGCGTGGCCCCTGGTGCAATCCGATTAACGCGGATGTCTTTTGGCCCCAGATCAAAGGCGATATTGCGCACAAGGTGGCTCGCCGCCGCCTTGGACGGCCCATAAGATGCCATGCAGATATTCTTGTTTTCAGCCGCCATACAGGTGATGGCAAGGATCGCCCCGCCGCCCGCCTTTTCCATTTAAGGTGCTGCAACCTGTGCTAACCGCATCAATGAGAAAACGTTCAAATCAAACGCGCCGAAAATCGGTCATTGGCATATCAAACGGTTTTGGCCCACCACCGCCCGCTTTGCTGATCAGAATCGTCAGCTTGCCGAACGACTGCACCGTCTGGTTTACCAATTCGACCAGATCCTCGTCGCGCGTCACATCGCAAGCGATGCCCGCCGCGCGGCCGCCATGTGCTGCGATCTCTGCTGCCACCGACTTGGCGGCAGTTGCATCCCGATCACTGACCATCACCGCCGCGAATGTGTCGGCGATGGCGCGCCCAATGCCAGCCGCGGCCCCTGTGACAAAGGCCACCTGACCGTCAAGCCTGAAATCTTTTGGATCCTAAATCTTAAACTCCGTTTCTGAACGAACGGATCATATTTTGCACCTTGTCTTTCGGAACAATCCCGAACCCTGCAAACATCCCAAATAGGCCGCTGAAGGCCAAAGTGTTAACCGTCTTTGCCCATCGAATTGCCTCAAGCCTTGGGTTAGGCAAATTGCTCTCGGCGCAGTGCACGCGTTGATCGTGGCTTCTGGAATGCTCAAAGGCAGGGCCGTAGAATCCGCCATCATCCTCCCATCTGGCGATGCAGGCTTGGCTGGGTGCCGCCGCCTCGTGGCGAATTTGGATTTGGGGGGCGAAGCATTCGGGGAACAATTCTTCGAAGTCGGCTTTGCAAATCATCATGGGTCGGGCTCCTTTGGTTTGGAGTTTTGGCCTTGTGTTGAAGTGCGTCGCACCACCGGTAAGGCAGTGGCGCGACGTTCGGGCTACCGCTTGTCATGCGGCCTTTTTTAATTAAAGCGCGGCACTCTGTGCGGGCTCTTGCGCTGGCGCAAACGGAACCATTCGAAGTTCGCGGTTATCAAACCCGTCGACGACACGTTCAATATTGCACCGCTCGATGCCGATGTCGTTGAGCAGTCGGTTGTCCATTGCCTGCAAGGCCGCTATCATCTTTTTCCTCTGCCATTGGCGGAGGGCGCCGGCCAACCAGAGCCGGATCACCCCTTTTTGCGGATTCTTATGAGTTTGGACGAAGGCGTGTTGCGCGCCTGTTTGTGGCGATTGATTGAAGAGCGAGAGCATAGGATGCATGTGATCCTCCGTATTTAGAAAAGATGAAACTGTGACGGAACAGGCTGCGTACTTTGTCGGATGCCAGACATAACTCTGGTCCGGCGCGCAAAGGTTGCGTCAATGAAAGTGTGATCTTGAGAAGATCGGTTAGCCCCAAAGCAGCCGCAGAATAGAAAGCCTGCGCCGCCCGGGGATTATCGGCGGTTCAGTCTGTTTCCCGCGTAAAGCAGAATCCGCATATGGAAGCTGAACTTGATCATGACCTCAAGATGGGCCTTGCAGTATGGGCTTGCAATACGGACGAACGCGGTGATTTGGTCGATCGGCGCAAAGCCGCCAATTGTTACAGCCGCCAGCCTGCTATCGCCTTCGATAATGCTCTCGACGTGCCCTGACGATTGACATGCGGCGGTCGGCTTCTTACATCATAGCTCATGAACATCTTCGCTCATCAGCTTCGATTTATTTTGCTGAACCGCCCGCATCCCCGGGCGGCTTAGGCGCAGTTTTTTCGCGGCCAAGCTTTCCGGGGTCTCCTCACCACCTTGAAGTGAAAACGTGACGATATTTCGTCCGAGGAGCAGCCATGAGCAAAACTATTTATTCCAGTTTGCCGAATTCTAATTTGACCAGTGCCAAGATTTTCTGCCGGTCCTTGGACGTGCAGCATCGGTCCTATGTCCTATCGATGGAAGATATTCGGCAGGTGCGCCAGCATCTGGAGCGACCCGAAATTATGAGACGACCGCTGGTCGGGAATGTCCTTCGCCATAAAATCAAGACAGCAACGCTGGGTGCGCATGGCTGTTTTGGTGGGATTGTGACCGGATCGTGCAGTGTCACCTGGTCGGTGGATGAGGGGCCTGCCGAGACTGGCCTGCTCAGCCATCGGGCGCGCGCCGGAATAGCAACCGGCGTTATTCCGGTTTGTTCCAATCTGGGCGCGGCTCTGATCGGGATGCACGTCGGAGAACGGGCGCCGTTTCTTCGTGAAGATCGCACCCTCGCTTCACTCAGGGTCCTGCAAGTTGCAGCCCTTGGGTGAGCATTCGCCCAAACCCAATGTACGACTGTCAAACGTCGCATTTGCCATATTTCGAAGGAGATCAACCATGACCCCGCAGATCGTAGAAAACATCACCAAGCGCCGCAAGGCCGCGCCCAAAATTATCATTGATGCAGTCGAATTGGCCCATATCGAGCGTTTGGCCGAGGGTGCCATGTTGCGCAATCCGAACCTTGCCGATCGTCTGATGGAAGAGATCAGCCGTGCCCGCATTGTTGATCATGCCAAAATGCCAACGAATGTTGTGACGATAGGCAGCACTGTGACATACCGTGATGAAACCACCGGTCAGGAAAAGTCAGTGACGTTGGTTTATCCGGAACACGCCGACATTTTGCGACAGCGGATTTCGGTCGTCACCCCAATCGGCGTTGCGATTTTGGGCCTGTCAGAAGGGGCGGAGTTCTTTTGGGACACACGCGCCGATCAACGACGCACCCTGACGGTGATCGAGGTCTCCCAACCGCTTGCAAATGGCGATGGAGCGATGAAATCGTGATCTCGGGCATCCATCGCGGAAAAGGCCTGTCCATCGTCGGATGATTTGGACCATCCGAGGTGATTTTGGAGCAGAGGTCGTTGGCTCATCTGGTTCCCGTTACGCTGCTTGACGCTGATGGTTCGCGCGGCG
>CBDUEF010000353.1:0-3440 GCA_965366095.1 uncultured Cypionkella sp.
TGGGGTTTTGGGCAGACAATTCATCAATCACTTGGCCCCAAACCTCGGGCGGTTGTGCGCCGGACACCACATATTGATTGGCGATCAAAAAGGTGGGCACGGCGTTCACGCCGCGCTCGCGGGCGTGCTTTTCGCGCGCCTGCAGCGCCTCGACATCGGCATCCGTGGCCAAAAGCCGCGCCATGGCCACCCGATCAAGACCGATCTCACCTGCAATTGCCGCCAAAGTTTCCGTGTTGCCGATATCGCGGCCCTCTTGCCAATAGGCGCGGAACAGGGCCGAGATCATCGCGGTTTGCTTGCCTTCAAGCCCCGCCCAATGGATCATCCGATGCGCGTTGAAGGTGTTGGGCATGGTTTTGATTGTGGCGAAATCAATCGCGATTCCCGCCGCTGCCGCAGCCTCGACCACACGCGCATAGACCGACACCGCGCCGTCCTGGCCGCCGAATTTGGCGGCAAGATATTCGGCGCGGTCCACACCCTCGGGCGGCATGCCGGGGTTCAGCTGGAACGGGTGCCATTCGATTTCAAACGGGTGGTCCGCATGCGCGGCCAAGGCGCGATCCAGATGCGCCTTGCCGATCATGCACCAGGGGCAGACCGGATCGGAAAAGATATCAAGTTTGATCATAGCGCGCCTCCTGTTCGGCCCCCCTGCTAGCTTGGCATCAGGGCAGTTGCAAGCAAGCCCGGCTTGGCTTATGCGAACGCCCATGTCCAGCGACCCCAAACGCATGATCAGAATTGCCCGCGAAAACGCCCCGACCGCAACGGTCGAGCCGTTGGATCTGGGGTTGCGCGTGCGCGATCTGCGCAAGGCGCGCGGCTGGACGCTGGAACAGGCGGCACTCAAGGCGGGGCTGGCGCGATCAACCCTGTCCAAGATCGAGAACGGCCAGATGTCGCCCACCTATGACGCGCTGAAAAAACTGGCGCTGGGGCTGACGATTTCGGTGCCGCAACTGTTCACCGTGCCGGCCAAGGCGCAGGCCTCGGGGCGGATGGCGGTGACCAAGGCGGGCGAGGGGCAGGGGCTGCCCACGGCCACCTATGAGCATGAGCTTTTGGCGGGCAATCTGACCAACAAACAGATGCTTCCCTACCGCGCCGCTATCCGCGCCCGGGAGATGGAAGATTTCGACGGCTGGGTGCGCCACGACGGCGAGGAATTCTTGTATGTGCTGACCGGAATGGTGCGGCTTTATACCGAGTTTTATGAGCCCGTCGATCTGCGCCGGGGCGATTCTGCCTATTACGATGCCAGCATGGGCCACAATCTGATCAGCCTGTCGGACGAGGATGCAACCGTGCTGTGGGTCACATCTCTCGCCTGAGTTATCTGAACCAGCCGCCGACGCGGTGCGCCCCTGCGGTCACATCCTCACCGGCGCCTGCGACGGTGTTGCATCCTGCCAAAGCCAGCAGCGCCAGCAGGGTTAGGGTTTTTGTCATCTTCATTCCTGATACCACCAAACTTCGGGCTGAAAGCCCGGCCAGTCTCCATATATCGGCAGTTTCGCGGGGAATTTCAACTGCTTCACATGGGCAAGATGCGAGGTTGGCGAATACCACACCGGCACCACATAGCGCCCGGTGATCAGCACACGGTCAAGCGCCTGGGTGGCGGCGACAAAATCGGTCTGATCCTTGGCCGCCAACATCGACGCGATCAACGCCTCTGCAGCCGGCGAATTCATCCCCATCCAGTTGCGCGTGCCGGGCTCGGTGACGCCCGCAGCCCCCCAATACAGCATCTGTTCGTTGCCGGGGCTAAGCGACAGGGCGCGGGTATAGTGGGTCATGTCGAAATCGTAATTGGTGGTCCGGTCTTTGTATTGCGCGGAATCCACGGTGGTGACTTTGGCATCAATGCCTAGGCGTTTCAGCGCCTCGACATAGATCGACGCGGCGGCGATCATGTCGTTTTCGCCATTCACCAGCAGGATTTCAAAGCTGAAGGGCACGCCTTCGGCATTTTTGAGGATGCCATCCTGCACCGTATAACCTGCCTCGGCCATCAGATTGGTGGCCTTGTGCAGATTGGCGCGGTTGGCCTCGGACCCGTCGGACACCGGCAGGGCATAGCCTTCCAGCGCGCCGGGCAAGAGCTGATCCTTGAACGGGGCCAGATATTCGGCGACGCGGCCCGCGGCAGGCTCGCCCACCGGCGCACCCAGAACCGAGTTGGAAAAATAAGACTGGATGCGGGGCAGGGCGCCACCGTTCAGCGTCTGGTTCACCAGCTCGAAGTTGAAAGCGTCAATCAAGGCCTCACGCACACGCCAATCGGCAAAGAGCGGTTTGCGGGTGTTGAACACAAAGCCGTCGATCCCCGAGGGGCGTTGGTGCGCGATATCGGATTTCACCACATCGCCAGATTGCACAGCGGGGAAATCGTAATTCGTCGCCCATTTCGCCGGATTGGACTCACGGTAGCTGGTGATCAGCCCCGCCTTGAAGGCCTCGAACACCACCCCGGCATCACCAAAGTAATCATAGCGCACCTCGTCAAGGTTCTGCTGGCCGCGATTGAACGGCAGATCCTTGCCCCACCAGTCAGGATTTTTCTTATAGCTGACAAACTTGCCGGCCTCGAACCTATCCATCACATAGGGGCCCGATCCGATCGGTGCCTCCATCGTGGTGGCGGTGAAATCCTTACCCTCCCATTGCGCCTTTTCCAAAATCGGGCGCAGACCCAGGATCAGCGGCAATTCGCGGTCTTGCACGTTGAAGGTGAACCTCACCGAACGCGGGCCGGTCTGTTCGGATTTGGCGATCTTTTTCCAGGCACCCGAATAGCGAGGGCTGCCCTCGGTTCCCAGTTTTTCAAACGACCACAGCACATCCTCGACCGTCACCGGCTTGCCATCCGAGAATCGGGCGCCTTCACGAAGGGTAAATTCTACGTATGTGCGGGCCTCGTCGGTATCGACCGATTCGGCCAAAAGGCCGTAAAGCGAGAAGGGTTCGTCAAAGGAACGGCCCATAAGTGTCTCAATTGTCATAGAGGAAAGGCCCGCTGGGGCCGAGCCCTTGACGATGAAAGGGTTCATCGAATCAAAGCTGCCGTTCTCGCCAAAAACGATCCTCCCCCCCTTGGGGGCATCTGGGTTGGCATAGGGCAGGGACACAAAATCCGGTGGTAGGGCCGGTTCGCCATACATAGCTATACCGTGGCGCGGTTCTGCCATGGCCATTGGGGCGAGAATCACCAGTGCCGTTGCCACACCGATTGCCCTGAAGTTTGCGAAAAAAACCGATCCCATATTGGCAACAATCCTTTGTGTCCTGTATTTCTTGGGGCTGACCTTATGCGGGCTTTCCAACCAATTCAAACTTTTAACTTGGCCCCGGACGCAGGACGGCGTATAAAGGCCTTACTGCTCGATAGGTTTCTTGCCTGTATGAAACCTGCCTCAATAACTTAACGCCAG
>CBDUEF010000354.1:0-3439 GCA_965366095.1 uncultured Cypionkella sp.
GTTCCTGTGTCAACTCTTCGGCGCTACGAACCTGCACGCCATTGACGCCGCAAGCGCGCGCAATACCGGCATAGCTGGTGTCACGGTCGAGCTCGGTTCCGACAAAGTTGTCGGCATACCAAAGGGTTGTGTTGCGTTTCTCTGCACCCCATTGATAGTTTCGAAAGATCACCATTGTGATTGCGGGCCAATCGGCGCGGCCGCAAGAGGTCATCTCATTCATTGAAATGCCGAAAGCGCCGTCGCCTGCGAAACCGATGACCGGGACATCCGGGCAGCCAATCTTGGCACCAAGAATCGACGGGAAGCCATAACCACAAGGGCCAAACAGACCGGGTGCAAAGTATTTCCGCGCCTTTTCAAAGGTTGGATAGGCATTGCCGATGGCGCAGTTGTTGCCGATGTCTGAGGAAATGATCGCATCTGCTGGCATCGCCGCCTGAATCGCGCGCCATGCCTGACGTGGGCTCATCAGCTCGGCCTCGCGGCTGCGGGCCTCGGCGTTCCAGACTGTTCCCGGATCGTCTTGCTCGTGGTCGAGCGAAGAAAGTTCCTGCGCCCAGCGGGATTTTGTTGTCGACACCAGATCGCGGCGGGCCTTGCGGCCTTCGTCGCCTGCCGTGTCCGACAGTTGTGCGAGGATACCGCGCGCCACTTTCCCCGCATCACCTTCGATTCCGACGGTGACTTTCTTGGTCAGGCCAATGCGGTCGGCATTGATATCAACTTGGATCACCTTGGCGCCGCGTGGCCAATAATCAATGCCATATCCGGGCAGAGTAGAAAACGGGTTCAGGCGCGTGCCCAGCGCCAGAACAACGTCGGCCTTGGCAATCAATTCCATCGCGGCTTTTGAGCCATTATAGCCAAGCGGGCCAACCGCCAACGGGTGCGAACCGGGAAAGCTGTCATTGTGCTGGTAGTTCGAACATACCGGAGCATCCAGCCGCTCGGCCAGCTTGGCGAGGTCTGGAATGGCGCCTGCAAGCACCACGCCCGCGCCCGACAAAATCACCGGGAACCGGGCCGCAGACAACAGGCGTGCAGCCTCGGCCACGGCTTCTTCGCCGCCAGCGGGGCGTTCAAACTTTACCACCTGCGGAAGCTCGACGTCGATCACCTGCGTCCACATATCGCGCGGAATGTTGATCTGCGCCGGAGCAGAAGAGCGCAGCGCCTTCATGATCACGCGGTTCAGAACTTCGGGAATGCGGGAGGGATCGCGCACCTCTTCTTGATAGCAGACGCAGTCTGAAAACAGCCGCATCTGTTCCATTTCCTGAAAGCCGCCTTGGCCGATGGTGCGATTGGCCGCTTGCGGCGTGACCAAAAGCATTGGGGTATGGTTCCAATAGGCCGTCTTGACCGCAGTTACAAAACCTGTGACCCCCGGGCCGTTCTGGGCAATCGCCATCGCCATCTTGCCGGTGGCGCGAATGAAGCCGTCGCACATCAGCCCGCCATTTGTCTCATGTGCGACATCCCAAAAGGTGATGCCGGCTTTTGGAAACAGATCGGATACTGGCATCATTGCCGAGCCGATGATACCAAATGCGTGCTCGATTCCATGCATCTGGAGAACTTTGATAAAGGCTTCTTCGGTGGTCATTTTCATGGCGGATACTCCTTCGATCCCGAACTGCGTCTGGCAAATGGGCCACAAGCGGCGCTAAAGCTGGAAAACGCCACAGCACATCACTGTAGCCCCCTCTTTGCGCCATCATTGCCAGTTTCGCGCCTATGGCGTTATATCCAGTATGAACCAGAAACCGATCCAGTTTTCAAGGCCACCAACTTTCGCCAGCCGGCTGGCGCCGGAAATGTTCTTTGTTGATCGCTCGGCGCGTGGAACCTTGCAGTTGCAGCTTGCATCCTCGATCTGTTCGCTGATCCTTGATACGCAATCGGCCCCCGGCACTCGCATGCCGTCTACCCGTAAGCTGTCAGAAACATTGGGAATTTCTCGCCTTACGGTCATTCTTGTCTATCAAGAGCTGGTGGCTCAGGGTTATCTTGATGCTCTGCCCCGTTCTGGGTTTGTGGTTTCACGTCAGGCACCACATCGCCGGATCGAAGCTTCGGCCGAGGTCGAACGGTCTATGGCGATTGCTTGGGCGCGTTGGTTGCCACGAAATTTGATGCAACGTCGCCGGTTGACCAAGCCGCTTGATTGGCGATCCTATCCCTATCCGTTCATCTACGGACAGGTTGATCCGAAACTGTTTGATCACAATGCCTGGCGCGATTGCGCGCGCCGCGCGATGGGGACACGGGATTTCCCCGAATTGGCCGATGACCGGGTGTCGCAAGATGATCCGGTGCTGGTCGAATATATCCGCCGCAATACGCTGCCACGCCGGGGCATTCGCGCCGAACCCGACGAGGTTTTGATCACGCTTGGGGCCCAGAATGCGCTTTGGATCGCGGCGACGCTTTTGGCAAGGCCCGACCGGCTGGGCGTTATGGAAGATCCGGGATTTCCCGATTTCGCGGAAACCTTGCGCTTTGCCGGGATGCCCGTGCATTTCGTGCCTGCAAAAGAAGGCGGGCTTGATCCCGCGCTGATCCCTGATGGCGCTGGGCTGGTTTTTGTTACGCCGAGCCACAATGTCCCTATGGGCGCAACCATGTCGCGGGACCATCGGCACGAATTGCTTCGGCGGGCAAACGATCAGGATTTCTTGATCATTGAGGATGATTACGAGACCGAGATCGGCTTTTTTGAGGCGCCGTCGCCGTCGCTTAAATCCATGGATCGAACCGGGCGGGTCATCTATGTCGGTAGTTTTTCCAAGTCTTTGTTCCCCGGGTTGCGTATCGGTTACATGGTTGGCTCTGCGCCGTTTATCCGTGAGGCGCGCGAATTGCGGTCGCTGATGCTGCGCCACGCGCCCGGACATATGCAGCGCGTTGCGGGTTATTTTCTGGCGCTTGGTCATTATGACAGCCATGTTGTTCGCTTACGTGAGATATTCCGCCGCCGCCGCCTGGTGCTGCTTGATGCCTTGGCGCAGACCAAGCTGACGGTTGCAGGTGCGGCGCAGCACGGGGGATCCAGCCTATGGGTCAAATCGCCGGACGGTATCGACAGTGCAGAATTGGCCCAGCGAGCAGCCGCTGAGGGCGTGTTGATCGAGCCGGGACAGGCGTTTTTTGCCGAACCGGCTGCGAAATGTGGCTATTTCCGGCTTGGATACTCTTCCATCGACGAAGACCGGATCAAACGCGGCATCGCAATTTTGCAGACGCTGCTATAGCTGGCGATCCAACGTGTTTTCCGTTTGCATAGATGGTTTGATCGTGGTGGTCAGGCGGGGTGAAGTGGTGGTTTGCGCCCGATATAGCGCTTTTGCCAATCCGTCGAAATTGTGGGTAATCCCCGCGTTTTTAACGGGTTGCATCTATAGAATTCACGCGGCCATTTTCAGTTTCATGGCGG
>CBDUEF010000355.1:0-3428 GCA_965366095.1 uncultured Cypionkella sp.
ACGGCGTGGCGACGATCACTTGGGACGTCAAGGCCAAGTCGATGAATGTGATGTCAACCGAGGCGTTCGGGCTGTTGTCTGATCTGGTTGATCAGGCGCTGGCGGATGGGTCGGTCAAGGGGATCATCATCACCTCGGGCAAAAAGGATTTTGCCGGCGGGGTGGGTCTGAACGCCATTGCCAAGATGCGCGAAGATGGCGGGGCGAAGGGGATTTTCGACGGCGTGATGATGATGCACAGCGTTTTGCGCAAGATCGAGCGCGCGGGGATGGACCCGAAAACCCTGAAAGGCGGCAAGCCGATTGTGGCCGCCCTGCCCGGCACGGCGCTGGGGATCGGGTTGGAGTTGCCGCTGTCCTGCCACCGCATCATTGCGGCGGACAATCCGCGCGCCAAGATCGGCCTGCCCGAGATTATGGTGGGCATTTTCCCCGGTGCGGGCGGCACCACCCGGTTGACCCGCAAGATGGGCGCGATGATGGCGGCTCCGTTCCTGCTGGAGGGGAAGCTGTCTGATCCAAAGGCGGCGAAAGCTGCGGGGATCATTGACGAGGTGGTGGCGCCTGAGGCACTGTTGGCGCGCGCCAAGGAGTGGGTTTTGGCCGCGACCGATGCCGACTTGGTCAAGCCCTGGGATGCCAAGGGCTATAAAATGCCGGGTGGCTCTCCCTATCAACCCGCTGGATTCATGACCTTTGTGGGCGCATCTGCGATGGTGCATGCCAAGACGATGGGGGTTTATCCCGCTGCCAAGGCTTTGCTCTCGGCGGTTTATGAGGGCGCTTTGGTGCCCTTTGATACGGCCCTGAAGATCGAGGCGCGCTGGTTCACCTCGGTGCTGATGAACCCGTCGTCCTCGGCGATGATCCGCTCGCTCTTCATCAACAAAGAAGCGTTGGAAAAGGGCGCGAACCGCCCGAAAGTGCCGGATCAGACGGTGAAAAAGCTGGGCGTGATTGGTGCGGGGATGATGGGCGCTGGGATCGCCTATGTGGCGGCGAATGCGGGGATCGAGGTGGTGCTGATTGATGCGGCGCAAGACGCGGCTGACCGTGGCAAGGCGCATTCGGCGGACCTGTTGGACAAGGGGATCGCCCGCAAAAAGGTAACGCCCGAGAAAAAGGCCGAAGTGCTGGCCCGCATCACCGCCACCACCGATTATGCGGCGCTGAAGGGGGCCGATCTGGTGGTTGAAGCGGTGTTTGAAGACCCGAAAGTGAAGGCAGAAGTGACCGCAAAGGTCGAGGCCGCCGTTGGCCCCGATTGTATCTATGCCTCCAATACCTCGACCCTGCCGATCTCGATGCTGGCCAAGGCATCAAAGCGGCCCGAACAGTTTATCGGCATCCATTTCTTCTCGCCCGTCGACAAGATGGCGCTGGTCGAGATCATCAAGGGGAAAGCCACGGGCGATATCGCCGTGGCCAAGGCGCTGGATTTCGTGCGCGCGATCCGCAAAACCCCGATCGTGGTGAATGACGCGCGGTTCTTTTTCGCCAACCGCTGCATCATTCCCTATATCAACGAAGGCATCCGCATGGTCGCCGAAGGGGTGGAGCCGGTGTTCATCGAGAACGCGGCGAAACTGGTGGGAATGCCGCTGGGGCCGCTGCAACTGGTCGATGAAACCTCGATTGATCTGGGGGTGAAGATCGCCAAAGCCACCCGCGCCGCGATGGGCGATGCCTATCCCGATGGTGCGGTGGACGAGGTGCTGTTCTGGATGGCCGATCAGGGGCGTTTGGGCAAGAAAACCAACGCGGGCTTTTACGCCTATGATGCGGCGGGAAAACGCTTGGAACTCTGGGACGGTTTGGAGGCGAAATATCCCCATACCGCCGAACAGCCAGAGCTTGGCGAAGTTCAGCATCGCCTGTTGATGGCGCAGGTGCTGGAGGCGGTCCGGGCGCTGGAGGATGGCGTTCTCACTGATATCCGCGAAGGCGATGTGGGCGCGATCCTTGGCTGGGGCTTTGCGCCTTGGTCGGGCGGCCCGTTCTCATGGCTTGATATCATCGGGGCTGCGCGCGCGGTGGAAATCTGCGACGGGCTGACCCAGCGCTATGGCAAACGGTTCGAGACCCCAAAGCTGCTGCGCGAGATGGCGGCCAAGGGCGACACTTTCTACGGCCGTTTTACCGCGCAAATGGCTGCGTGATTTCATCTTGGCCTAAATACTCAAAAAACCGACGCTGCAGCCGCAGCGTCGGTTTTTAGTTGGGATCAAACCCATAGCCAAACCGCGCGATATCTTCGGCGCAGATGCGGGCGATCAGGGCGGCATCGGCATCAGAATAAAACCCGCGCCAGTCGGCTGCACGCGCGCTTTGATTGGCGCGGGGCATGGGGGTTAGGCGGAAGCCGAGATGCGCCTCCAATGGGGCGAGATCGCTGTCCAGATGTTCCAGCCGCGCGAAAAGGCTGGCGCGCTCGATGCCTGAAGTGTCGCGCAGATAGGCGGCGTAGGGCCAAAGGCTCAGGCTGGTGAGCGTCTGCGGATGGTTCAGAAAGCCCGAGAAATCATGGGTTTTGGCAAGGCCCACGGCTGGGTGAGCAAAGTTTTTCTCCCGCAGCCAGTGATAGTAGCTGACCACGCGGTCCCATGGGTTACGCACCAGAGAAAAGGTAAAGAAGCCCGCGATTTCCTCCTCGGTCGCAAGCCCCGCCATATCGGCGAGGGTGGAGTGTTTCCACAGCCGCCCTGCCGATTTCACGCCGATGAGCCGCGCTTTGCGTGCGCGCGCTTTGGGAGTGTCCCCGATCAGGATATCATCCTTCATCGCGCGGGCCTCAAGTGCCAGCGTCAGCGCCGTGCCGCCGGTTTTCGGGATATGGATGAAGATGTATTTGCGGCCACGCGACAAGATCATGGCGCGATCCGCCAAGGTGGGCCGTCCTTAGACCCATTGAGGGTCTGCGGACGGCTGGGGACTGCTGCATCGTTGCGGGGCAACCCTGCAACGCCCGTGCAAAGGAGTAGGCGCTGCAAGGTGAGTATTTGGGCAAAGCGCAAGGCTCAGACCTTGTTAGGCAAGGCTTGGCCGGATTTATAAGCGATGAGATTGTTCAGGGCCATCATGCCCATGGCGGCTCTGACCTCAAGCACGGCGGTGCCGAGATGCGGCAGCAGGGTGACGTTTTCCAGTGTCATCAAAGCAGGTAAAACTTTGGGTTCCTGCTCATAGACATCGAGGCCAGCGCCGGCGATTTTTCCTTGCTGCAAGGCCTGAACCAAGGCCGCCTCATCCACCACATCGCCGCGCGAGATGTTGATGAAGATGCCGTTCGGGCGCATCTGCGACAGGGTTTGCGCATTAATCAAATGGCGCGTGGCGGGGCCGCCGGGCACGCAGGCCACGACGAAATCAGCCTGCATCGCCTCGGCCATGTCAACCTGGCGCGCGGGAAGGCCGGCATCGGTGAGGGG
>CBDUEF010000356.1:0-3421 GCA_965366095.1 uncultured Cypionkella sp.
CCGAGAACATTGGCCTTGTCGGATTTGTCGATGTGGGCCAGGTGGGTGTGGACGGCTTTTTCTCAACCCTTAGTGATTGCCATGCCGGCGCTGGGGTGGGGGTTCGCTATGCCACGGCAGTTGGGCCGATCAGGCTTGATTTGGCGGTTCCCGTGGGCGGCAATACCGGCGCCGGGCTGCAGATATACGTCGGCTTGGGGCAGGCATTTTGATGCTGAAGAGGATTTTGACAGCCGCCGCGCTGGTTTTATTGCCGGGCCTCGTGTTGGCGCAAACGCCCGAGGCAGATCGCAGCTATTTGCAAGGGTTGCTTGAAGACAACCTTTCCGGGGCAGGCCGGCAAGTCACGATTACCGGCTTTGAAGGGGCCCTATCCTCGCAGGCCAGCATTTCAAAGCTGACGATTGCCGATGATCAAGGTGTCTGGCTGACACTGACCGACGTCGCGTTAGACTGGAACCGAACCTCACTTTTGGCGGGGGCGCTGTCGGTCAACGCGCTTACCGCGGGCGAAATCATTCTGGATCGCTTGCCCGCGACGCAAAGCACTCCGTCCCCCGAGGCGGGCGAGTTTTCGCTGCCACAATTGCCGGTGTCAGTGGATATCGGCAGTTTGAAGGCTGATCGGGTTGTGCTTGGCCCTGCTGTGCTAGGGCAAGCCCTTGAAGTGAACCTTGCGGCGTCTCTCAGCCTGAACGAAGGGTCAGGCCAAGCCAAAATGCTGATCCAGCGCTTAGATGATGGCCCAGCCGGAAAATTCGCGCTTGATGCGTCGTATAATGCGCCCAGCAAACTGCTGCAGGTTGATCTCGCTTTGTCCGAAGCAACGGGCGGGATTGTGTCCAGCAAGTTGGGCTTGCCCGGCGTGCCCTCGGTCGCGTTGACGGTGAAAGGGGCGGGTCCGCTTTCTGCCTTTCTCGCAAACATAAATCTTGCCACCGACAACGTCACGCGATTGGCTGGCAAGGTGGTGTTAACCGGGCAAGACAAGGGAGCTACCAAGTTTAGCGCTGATCTGGCTGGGGATGTGGTGCCCCTGTTCCTTCCCGAATATGCCGAATTCTTTGGCCCCGATGTCAGTCTGGCACTGATCGGTGAGCGCTGGGCAGACGGGCGCACCGATCTGTCTGCGCTAAGCCTGACAACTAAGGCCCTGCGCTTGGCCGGATCATTGGCGCTTGGCAGTGATGGTATGCCGCTGCGATTTGATTTGCAGGCTCTTCTGGGAACGGCCGATGGCACCCCGGTGCAACTGCCCCTGACCACCGCGGTTCCGGTCTTGTTAAGCAAGGCCAATCTTGCGCTCAGCTATGATGCCAGCCAAGGCGAAGACTGGAAGCTGGCCAGCATGGTTCAGGGTCTGGATGTCGGGCCCGCAAAAATCGCAGATTTGACCTTGGATGGATCAGGGCGGATTTCCCGCTTGGGACAATCCCCGCTGGTTGGGGCCACGCTGACCTATGCCGCCAAAGGGATCAGTCCGGTGGATCGCGCCTTGGCGGTGGCTTTGGGGCCGCAACTTTCAGGTCAGGCGTTGGTTTATTGGACGCAAGGGGATGGTGCTGTGTCGATACCGCGCCTGACCGTGCAAGGTGAGAATTACGCGCTTCAGCTTGGCGGCAAGATCGGCAATCTGGCCTCGGCGCTTACAATTTCAGGGCACGCATCGGCAAAGCTGACAAGCCTTGCGCGCCTGTCTGCCTTGGCGGGCCGCCCCCTTGGCGGCGGGGCCGAGTTGGCACTTTCTGGTAACGGCAGCCCTTTGACCGGGGCTTTTGATATCGAGGCAAGCGCCAATGGCACCGATATGGCCATGGGAATTGCGCAACTGGATCGCCTGCTCAAAGGGCCGTCTAGCGTTACCACGTCGATCCGGCGCGATGTTTCCGGCACCACATTGCGCAATCTGACGATCCAAGCGTCAACCCTGACGGCGCAGGCCAAGGGCATGATTGCCACGACAGGCAGCGATGTGACCGCCGATCTCGCTTTTACCGACCTGTCCATATTGGGTTCAGGCTACCACGGAGCGCTTGCGGGCCAAGCGCATGCAACGGGAACCTTGACGGCGGGCGAGGTGACTTTGGCCGCTACTGGCACCGGGCTTGCGGTCGGACAAGAATATGCCGACAAAATCCTGCGCGGCAACAGTGCGATCCAGGCAAAACTGGCGCTGCGCGATGGCAAGCTCAAGATCGAAGACGCCACACTGACCAACCCGCAACTTTCGGCAAAGGCCAGTGGCGTGGTGGACGGAACCGCCCAGAAAATCAATCTTGAGGCGCGTTTGGCCAATCTTGGCCTATTGGTGCCAGAGTTTCCCGGCCCGTTAACGCTGTCCGGCACCGCTGTCCAAGACGAGGCCGGCACCCAACTCGATTTGCAAGGGCAGGGGCCGGGGCAGATCAACGGCAAGATAGCGGGCCGCCTGACGCCAGGGTTCAAATCGGCCGATTTGTCCATCAAAGGCACGGCGATTGCAGCGCTGGCCAATGGCTTTATCACGCCGCGCGCGGTGTCCGGCAGCGTGGCGTTTGATCTGCGTTTGAACGGCCCCCTGTCCCCGGCCTCGCTTTCGGGCACGGCCAATCTTAGCGATGGACGCCTTGCCGATCCGGCCCTGCCCTTTGCTGTCCAGGGCATTTCTGCCCGTGTGAACCTTTCTGGCGGTCAGGCCCAGCTTTCGGTTGATGGCGCAATCAGCACCGGCGGCACTCTGGGCGTGCAAGGCGGCATCGCAATGTCGGCTCCGTTGACCAGCAATCTGACCGTGCAGATCAACGGCGTAACCCTGCGCGACCCCGATCTGTATCAGACCCGCGCGAACGGCACGCTGACACTCTCGGGCCCGCTGACAGGCGGCGCGACCATCGCCGGGCGGATCGCTTTGGGTTTGACGGAACTGCGTGTGCCGTCATCTGGCTTTGGTGCCAGCGGTGTGCTGCAAGATTTGACCCATGTGAATGAACCCGCCGCTGTTCGGGCCACACGCGACCGGGCAGGTTTGGTTGTAAAGCCGGGCAACACCGCCTCAAACGCGCGGGCCTTCGGGCTGGATGTGGTAATATCGGCCCCAAATCAGGTGTTTGTGCGCGGCCGTGGCCTTGATGCCGAGCTGGGTGGCGAGGTGCGGTTGCGTGGCAGCACTGCGGCGGTTTCGCCACAAGGTGCTTTTTCCCTAATCCGTGGCCGCCTGGAGATTTTGGGCAAACGGTTGGACCTGACCGAGGCAACGCTGCAGATGGAGGGCGAGATGATCCCCTATCTGCATGTTCTGGCCTCAACAACCACCGACACGGCCGTCGTTTCTGTCGCGATTGATGGCCCGGCTACCGAGCCGGTGGTGGCGTTTACCTCAAACCCATCCCTGCCCGAGGAAGAAGTTCTGGCGCAGCTGCTGTTTGGCCAGGCTTTGCAGGGG
>CBDUEF010000357.1:0-3404 GCA_965366095.1 uncultured Cypionkella sp.
ATGTTCGACAGGGGTGAAGTCGAAATTGCGCGGGCTGCCCCAGCGGCGGATTTCGACGTTATCGGCCTCGTCGCGGCCGTCGGGGATGCTGGCCAAGGGCAGGTTCGGCAGGCCCATCAGTAGATCGCGCAAGCGGGTGTCTTCGGTGGCGGCGAGGGCGGTCATCTCGGCGATCTCGGCCTTTTTCTCTGACACGAGGGCGCGCAGGCGGTTGAATTCGGCATCATCACCTCGCGTTTTGGCGTTGCCTGCCTCTTTTGAGGCGGCGTTTTGCGCGGCCTGGGCGGTTTCGGCGGCGTGGATATGGGCGCGGCGACCTTCATCAAGGGCAAGGATTTCGCCCGAGAGGCCCGTCAATCCACGCCGGGCCATGGCCGCATCAAAGGCGGCGGGGTTTTCGCGGATCGAGCGGATATCGTGCATGATGGGCCTATTTGATTTGGAAAACTTGGGCAGGTTATGCCTGATTTGATGGGCAAGGGGAAGGGTGGTGCGGGGGCGGAGTCTACTTGTGCGACATTTTCCATCTTATTCAAAATCAATGGTTTAGGTTATTATTTTAAGGTTTTGTTAAGAATTGCCTTCACTGGGTTTGCCCGAAAAGGGGCTTTGGTTTTTACGGTTTGGCAAGACTCCTGTGCCAACCTGGCAAGATCGGCAACGCAATGTTTCTGAAAATATGGCTAGGGGAACGGCTGTCATAGGAGTAAAGGCAGGCGAAAAGGAGAGCCAGTATGGCCACGGCGACGATGCAGAACGGGGCTGGCGTCAAGGCGGGCTATCGGCGCTCGGTGGACCTTGCGCGCATTGTCGCGGCCTTTGGGATTGTCTGGGACCATGCCCGCGCACCCTTTGCTGATGAGGGCTATCTGGCTTTGGCGCTGTTTTTGGTGCTGACCTCGTTTCTGGCGGTGGGATCTTTTGAACGCTCGGACGGCAAGCGGTTCTGGTGGTCGCGGGTGCAGCGGATTGCGCTGCCCTGGCTGTTTTGGTGTCTGGTGTTCCGGCTGGTGCTTGAGGTGACAACGCGCGGCGCGCAGCCGCTTTTGTCGGATCCCGGCAGCCTGTTGATCGGGCCGTTCATCCATCTGTGGTTCTTGCCCTTCGTGATGCTGGCTCTGCCGGTGATCCCCTTGATTTCGCGCGCAATTTCAGACGAGCGCGGTTTGATTGTCGCGGCGCTTTTGCTGATCGCGCTGTCGATCCCCTTGGGGATGCTGCATGCCGAAGTGTTGCATCCGGGCATTTTGCCCTTTGGTGCGGGCGATTTGCCCGTGTTGTTTGCCGAGCCTTTGCCACAGTGGTTTTTCGCGACCCCGCTGTTTTTGTTCGGCGCGCTGCTGGCGGTGTCGCGCCGCACCGGCGGGGCCTGGGTGCCGATGGCGGCGGCTGCGGTTGTCTCGGCGGTGATTTATATGCTGTCGCCGGAATTTGCCTCGGTGCAGATGATTTTGGTGGCCGTTGTGTTCGAGATCGTCTGGCGGATTGAGATCAAGGGCAGCTGGCCGACCTGGGCCGCAGGCTTTGCCTTTGGCATCTATGTGATGCATCCGATTTTCATGCTAGTGGCGTTCAAGCTGTTTGGCCCCGATGTGGATCGCAGCTTTGCCGCCCTGTTCACCTTTGGCACCGCCTGGATGGCGACGGCGCTGATGCAGCGCCTGCCGTTCGTGGCGCGATTTGCCTGAACCCCGGCGGTTCGGCCCTTGGAAAACCCGCCGATCTGACTTAGATGGGGCGTCATAAGCGTCGCCTTGCCTATCACGCCGTCCGCCTATAGGGTGCCCGCCGATAAAATACCGTCAGATCCGGGTCTGTCCCGGCAAAAAATAGAGGTCACTCATGTTCGTAACCCCCGCTTTCGCCCAAACCGCAGGTGCCGGTCCCGGCAGCGCTATTGCCTCGTTCCTGCCTTTGGTGCTGATCTTTGCGATCATGTATTTCCTGTTGATCCGTCCGCAGCAGAAAAAGCAAAAAGAGCATCGTTCCATGATCGAGGCTGTGCGTCGCGGCGATCAGGTGCTGACGCAGGGCGGCATCATCGGCAAGGTCAGCAAGATCGGCGAAGACGGTGTTGTTGAAGTGGAAATCGCCGAGGGCGTGAAAGTGAAAGTGGTCAAATCGACCATTGCGCAGGTCATGACCAAAACTGAACCAGCCAAGGCCTGAGAACGATAAATCATGTTGCACACGCCGCTGTGGAAGCGTCTGGCCATTCTGGCTGTCTGCCTTTGGGGCCTTTTGGCCGCATCCCCGAACCTGTTTTACACGCAGGTTGAAAAGCACAATGACGCGGCCAAAGCGGCGGCGGCGGCAGGTTTTGCCACCGCCGAGCAGGCGGCTGAGATTGCCAAATGGCCCGAGGTCATGCCCTCGTCTTTGGTGAACCTTGGCCTCGATCTGCGCGGCGGGGCGCATCTCCTTGCCGAAGTGAAGGTGGAAGATGTTTATGCCCAACGCATCGACGGCATGTGGCCCGAAGTGCGCGACGCGCTGCGCGATGTGCGCGATCAGGTGGGCGCGGTGCGCCGCCAGCCTTCGGTTCCCGACGTGTTGCGGGTGGCGATTGGCAACCCGGATGGCATGGCCGTGGCGATGGAGAAGGTCAAGGCGCTGGCGCAGCCGGTGGTCAGCCTGACCGGAATCGGGTCGAATAATCTCGATATCACGGTTGAAGGCTCGGAGATCGTGATCCAGTTGTCTGCTGCCGAAAAAGTGGCAACTGATAACCGCACCATCCAGCAAAGCCTTGAAATCATTCGCCGCCGTGTCGACGAGGTTGGCACGCGTGAGCCGACGATCCAGCGGCAGGGCACGGATCGGATCTTGATTCAGGTGCCGGGCATCGGCTCGGCCGCGGAATTGAAAAAGCTGATCGGCACCACGGCCAAGCTGACGTTTAATGCCGTGGTGGGGCAAACCACCGATCCTGCGGCGGAACCGGGCGCGCGCAATGTTTTGCTGCCATCCTCGACGCAAAAGGGTGTGTTCTACATCATCGAGCAAACGCCGGTGGTCACGGGCGAAGATCTGGTCGATGCCCAGCCGTCGTTTGACCAAAACAACCGTCCGGCGGTGAATTTCCGCTTTGATCCCAGTGGCGCGCGCAAGTTTGGCGACTACACGGCCGAGAATATCGGCGAGCCGTTTGCGATTGTGCTGGACAATGAGGTGATCTCGGCGCCGACGATCCAAAGCCATATCGCGGGCGGGTCGGGGATCATTACCGGCAATTTCACGCTGGAAGAGTCTACCGAGCTTGCGGTTTTGCTCCGCGCGGGGGCCTTGCCTGCCGAGATGAACTTTCTTGAAGAGCGCACGGTCGGGCCGGAATTGGGCCAGGACAGCATCGATGCCGGCCGGGTGGCGGGCGTGGTGGCGATTGTGGCGGTGGCGCTTTATAT
>CBDUEF010000358.1:0-3397 GCA_965366095.1 uncultured Cypionkella sp.
CGACAGCAGCACCGGATAGCCGGTGGCGACATCGGCCAAAAGCCCAAAGGCGGTAACGGTTTGCAGGCCTTGCTTCATGTTGGCCGGATGGCCGTTCACATATTTGAACCCATAGGTTTCGCCGTCTGAGGTGGGCATCAACTCGATCACCCCCACATCGGAATGCGAGGCCACGCGCGGGGTTTTGTCGAACAAAGGCCAGCGTTTGAAATCGGCCTCGATCTCGGCGGCAAGGTCGATCAGCACCCGCTCGATCCCCAGATGCAGCACCAGCTTCATCATGTTCTCGACGGAAACGAAGGGCACATAGGCCTGTTTGGAAGGGGCGTTCATGGCATGTCCTTTGACGGGCGGGGAGTGAGGTGGATGCCTGCAATCATGCAGCGCACCGAGCCTCCGGCGAGTTCTATGGTGGCCACATTCAGAGGCACCAGCGGCAGATGGGTGGTGATGCGGGCGCGGTTGTGCGGTGTGAGGCTGTCATACGCGGTTTGCGAAAGAGCCAGAAACCGACCAGCCTCACCGGAAAGTTCAATCGCATTGCCGGCAAACCCAGCAATTTCATCGGTTGAAAGGTTGATCACTTCGCGACCGCCCTCGGCCAGACGCTCGGCAATTTCGTCGCGGCGGGCAGGGTTGACCACATTCGACAACCCCACCATCGCCATTTCGGTGCCAATGCACATCAACACATTGGTGTGGTAAATCTCGACACCCACCGCATCGCGGGCCTCGAACACCATTGGTTCATAGCCGAAATGGGTGCAAAAGCGCTCTAGCGCCACAGGGTCGGCGCGGTTGGATTTCACCGTATAGGCGATGCGGCCGACATGATCGAGAACCATCGCGCCGGTGCCTTCCAAGGCGATATCGTCCAATTCAAGGCCTGAATAGTCGATGACATCCTGCACGCGGTAGCGGGCCTTTAGCAGTTCGATCACATCCATGCGGCGCTCGCGGCGACGGTTCGGGGCGCGCATTGGGTAGATCGCGATATGACCGCCGATATGGGTGGAAAACCAGTTGTTCGGAAAGACTGAGTCAGGCGTATCCCGGCTGCCATCATCGTCAAAGACATGCACGGTAACCCCTTGGTTCCGCAGAATTTCCACTACTGCGTCAAATTCATTTCGGGCGCGGTTGGCGATTGCCTCGCGACCGTCCCGGCTTTGGCGCTGAAAGGCATTGTCGGCGGCGGTTTCTGGGTTGGAATGAAACGCATGCGGGCGGATCATCACCACGGCATCAGGGGCTTGCAACAGGTTGCGGCGCATCAATAGCTCCGTGTTGGGCGGTCGAATACTTTACGGCCCATCAGCGAGCCGACAAGTTCCACCATCAGTTTTGCGGTGCGACCGCGTTCATCCAGAAACGGGTTCAACTCGACCAGATCAAGCGAGGTGACAAGCGTGCTTTCATGCAGCAGTTCCATCACCAGATGCGCCTCACGAAAGGTGATGCCGCCGGGCACTGTGGTGCCAACGGCGGGGGCAATGGTGGGATCAAGGAAATCGACATCAAGGCTGACATGCAGCATGCCGCCCGCCGCGCGCACCTGATCAAGAAATTCGCGCAGGGGGGCAACGATGCCGCGCTCGTCCAGCACCCGCATGTCATTGATGGCAAGATCGTGCTTTAGCAGCGAGGCATGCTCAGCCGGATCAACCGAGCGGATGCCGTAAAGGCAGATGCGTTCGGCGGGGATCGGGGCGGGGAAGGGTGGGAAGGGCTCGAACCCCTCGCGCCCGGCGATATAGGCCACCGGGGTGCCGTGCAGATTGCCAGAGGTGGTGGTCAGCACGGTGTGAAAATCGGAATGGGCATCAAGCCACAGCATGAACAAAGGCCGTCCGGCGCGGGCGGCAAAGGCAGCAGCGCCCGACACTGACCCCATCGCAAGGCTGTGATCGCCGCCCAGAATGATCGGCAAGCCGCCTGCCGACAGCGCGTCATCGACCTTGTCGGCCAGAACCTCGGTCCAGCCCAGAACCGCCGGCAGCTGATCAACTGCCGGATTGGCGCAGGTCACATCGCGCAACTCGGGCAACGCCAGATCGCCCCAATCCTCAACCCCATGCCCCAGCTCGCGGATGCTGGCGGCAAGACCTGCCACGCGATAGGCGGTCGGCCCCATCACGCAACCGGCGCGGCGTTGGCCTTCATCAATCGGCGCACCGATCAGGATTGTTTTGGACATGGGCGTTCTCCTTTGGCACAGTCTCTTTGCATCTTGTGGAAAATCATAGCGGCATTTATTGCATTATGGGTAATCCATTTTGCGAAACGTCAGGAAAAATGATCATGTTGGACGATGTAGACCAGCGCCTGATCGCCGAGTTGCGCCGGGATGGCCGGGCGGCGCTGTCGGATCTGGCCGATCGGCTGGGCCTTAGCCGGGCCACGGTGCGCACGCGGATGGAGCGCTTGACCCAGCGCGGCGACATCGCGGGCTTTTCGGTTTTGACGCGGGCCGATGTGTCGGATGCGCCGGTGCGGGGCCTGATGATGATCGGGATCGAGGGCCGGGGGGGTGAGAAGGTGATGGCGCGGCTGACCGGCCTGCCTGCGGTGATGGCGGTTCATTCCACCATCGGCAAATGGGATTTGATTGCGGAGCTTTCGGCGCAAACCCTGATCGAGTTGGATGAGGTGATCTTGCGCATCCGCAATATCGACGGGGTGACGACGTCAGAGACCAATCTTTTGCTGTCAACGCGCCGGGCAGGGCGGCGTTAACAGCCGCGGAATTTGGCGGCGCGCTTTTCCAGAAAGGCCGCAACGCCTTCGCGGAAATCTGTCGTCGCCCCGCATGCGCCCTGCAAGCGCGCCTCAAGCGCCAATTGCGCCGATAAATCATTGTCAAAACTGGCGCGCATGGCGGTTTTCACGCCGCGATAGGCGGCGGTGGGGCCATTGGCCAACGCTTTGGCGCGGGTCTGCCAATGGGTTTCAAACTCGGCATCGGCGACACATTCGTAGATCATCCCCCATTCCGCCGCTTGCCGGGCCGAGACCTTGTCGGCAAACAGCACCGCCCCCATCGCCCGCGCCATGCCGATCTGGCGCGGCAACCAATAGCTGCCGCCGGCGTCGGGCACCAAGCCGATGCGGGTGAAAGCCTGAATGAAACTGGCCGATTCACTGGCGATCACCACATCTGCGGCCAGCGCAAGGTTTGCCCCGGCCCCTGCCGCCGCCCCGTTCACCGCCGCAATCGTCGGGATCGGGCTTTCGGTGATGGCCGTCAACAGCGGCACATATTCCTCATTCAGCACCGCCTCCAGATCGAGCTTTGCCAAAGGCCCCGCGTCCATCAAATCCTGGCCCGAACAAAAGGCGCGGCCATGCCCGGTGATCACCATGACCCGCGCCTGCGCCGTGGCGCGCAGCACCGCCG
>CBDUEF010000359.1:0-3393 GCA_965366095.1 uncultured Cypionkella sp.
CTTGCGGCCGTGGGCGACAGTGCGCACAGCCGCGATCCGGGGTATTGGTTGATTGATGCCGGGAGGCCGGCGCTGGAAGCCGATCTGGGTTTCAAGCCGCCGCTGCGCCTGCGCATGTTTCGGTGGATAGGGCGCTTTGGCCTGCCGGGGTATCTGGCAGCCATTGCGGCGGTGTCTTTGGGCATTCTTGGCTTTGGGCTTTCACTGGCTTGGGCGGCGGGGGCAGGTGTTTTGGCCTTGCTTGTGCTGGCCTTCACGGGCCTCGCGGTCACGGCTGAAGTGGGCGTGGCGATTGTCAATTTGATCGTCACAAAGACTGTGACGCCGACGGCCCTTCCCGGACTTGATCTGTCAAAGGGAATCCCGCCCGATCTGCGCACGCTCGTGGCGGTGCCGGCGATTTTGCATGACACGACCGAATTGCAGGCCCAGATAGAGCGGCTGGAAGTGCATCACCTGACAAGCACCGGCGGCGCTTTGCACTATGCGCTGTTGTCTGACGTGATGGATGCAAAAACCGAAACGACAGCCCAGGACGATGCCCTTGTTGCCGCCGCTCTTGCTTCGATTGCCGAGTTGAACGAACGGTATCCGTCAGATCAGGGTCCACTGTTCATTTTCCTGCATCGCCGCAGGCTGTGGAACCCCAGCGAAGGCGTCTGGATGGGGTGGGAGCGAAAGCGCGGCAAACTGGTCGAGTTGAACCGGCTGCTGCGCGGCGCCACTGACACCAGTTTTTCGACCCTGAGCAGCCCGCTGCCGCCAGAGGTGCGCTATGTCATAACCCTCGACGCCGACACGCGCATTCTGCATGGGACGGTGCGCCAGATGATCGGCAAGATGGCGCATGCGTTGAACCAGCCGGTTTTTGAAGCCGATGTCCGGCGCGTGACGCGCGGTTATGGTGTCTTGCAACCGCGCGTAACAGCTGATCTGCCGATCGGGAACGAAGGCTCGGTCTATCAGCACGTCTTTTCCAGCCCGGGTGGAATTGATCCCTATGTCGCAGCGACATCGGACCTCTATCAAGACCTTTTCGGCGAGGGATCTTTCACCGGCAAGGGTATCTATGATGTGGCTGCCTTCGAGCGGGCGCTTGCCGGGCGCGTCCCGGACAACACCATGCTGAGCCACGATCTTTTCGAGGGGGTGTTTGCCCGCGCCGCATTGGCATCGGATATCGAGGTGGTTGAGGATTTCCCGGCCCGGTATGATGTGGACATTCGCCGCCGCCACCGCTGGGTTCGGGGCGACTGGCAGCTTTTACCCTGGATCTTTGGTGCCAAAATCGAGGGGACCGGCGGCATTCCGGCGCTTGGCCGATGGAAGATGATGGATAATCTGCGCCGCTCGCTGCTTGCTCCGACGGCGATGTTGACGCTATTTTCTGGCTGGATGATGTCTGCGCCCGTGGCGTTGATCTGGACGACGTTAGTCGTGGGCTTGCTTGCCTTGCCCCGCCTGCTGCCCTTGCCGTTCGCATTTTTGCCCGGGCGGTCGGGCGTGACCCTGCGCAGCCATTTTGCAGCCTTCGTCGATGACGCGTTGTCTGCCCTTGGGCAAACCGCGCTGTCGATGGTTCTGCTGGCGGATACGGCGGCCTTGATGGCGGATGCGGTTCTGCGCACGATCTGGCGTCTTGCCGTATCGCGCCGCCACATGTTGGAGTGGATGACCGCAGCCCACGCCGCAGGCAGCGCGATGCCTTCGCTGTTGGGGCAATACGGGCGGATGGCGCCGGGTGCTATCCTAGGGCTTGGGGCCTGCGGGGTGGCCGCGGTGGTCAATCCGTCGATGCTGCCCTGGCTGATCCCCTTTGCGCTGGCTTGGGCCGCAGCACCGGGGATTGCCCGTTTGATCAGCTTGCCACGCGTCGCCAGGCAGGCAGCACCGCTGTCTGCTGATCAGGCGCGCTCGCTGCGACTGACTGCGCGCCGGACATGGCGCTATTTCGAAACCTTTGTGACTGCGGAAGAGAATTTTCTGCCGCCTGACAACTTTCAGGAAACGCCAAGGCCGGCCATCGCCACCCGCACCTCACCCACCAATATCGGGCTTTATCTGCTGTCGACTGTCGTTGCGCGCGACATGGGCTGGATCGGGCAGCATGCAGCCTTGCAAAGAATGAAGGACACCTTGCAGACGGTCCAGCGGATGCCGCGTTATCGTGGGCACGTCTACAACTGGCATGACACGCGCGATCTGCGCGTGCTCAATCCCGCCTATGTGTCGACGGTCGATAGCGGAAATCTGGCTGGTCACCTGATTGCCGTGGCCCAGGCATGCCGTGAATGGCAAAGCGTTCCGGTTGAAAACTCTACCGTTCGCCAAGCTCTGCTCGACACCACCAGCCTTGCGCAAGAGGCCCTGGATGAAAGCCCTAGGAATGCGGATCTGGCTGGAATGCTGGAGGCGCTTGCCATGGCGGCCAGAGCGCCGTCGGCGGCCTTGGCGGACCTGATCGCCGACGCGGCTGCAATCAGCCAAGCGGCGGTGGCGCTGCAAGGCGCAGGGTCGGAGATTGCCTTTTGGACCGGTGTTGGCCTTCAAAGCCTGCAAGACCACCTTGCCGATCAGAGGCTGGGCCATGACGTGGGGCTTCTTGCCGAAGTCGAGACGATGGCGCGCGCCATCGCAACCGAGATGGATTTCGGCTTTTTGCTGGAGCCGGACAAGAAGCTGCTCTCCATCGGCTTTTCGCTGGATACCAACCGGCTTGATCCGAATTGCTATGACCTTCTGGCGTCCGAGGCGCGGCTGGCCAGCCTGTTCGCTATTGCAAAGGGGGATGTCGATACCCGCCACTGGTTCCGGCTGGGCCGGTCCGCGACGCCGATCGGGTCTGGCGCTGCGCTGATATCCTGGTCTGGCAGCATGTTCGAATACCTGATGCCGTCCCTTGTGATGCGCGCGCCGGTCGGCTCGGTGCTGGAGCAGACGAACCGGTTGGTCGTGGCCTTTCAGCAGACCTATGGGGCGGCGATCGGCATTCCATGGGGGATTTCGGAATCGTCCTACAATGCCCGCGATCTGGAAATGACCTATCAGTATTCCAACTTTGGGGTGCCGGGGCTGGGCCTGAAGCGGGGCTTGCGTGAAAACACGGTGGTCGCGCCTTATGCGACGGGGTTGGCCGCCATGGTCGATCCGGTGGCGGCCGTGCAGAACTATGAGCGGCTTGCGGCGCTTGGCGCGCAGGGGCGCTTTGGGTTTTACGAAGCGGTTGATTTCACCGCCGCGCGGCTGCCCGAAGGCGCGGATCATGCGCTTGTGCGCAGTTTCATGGCGCACCATCAGGGCATGACGATCACCGGCATTGCAAACGCGTTGCTCGACGGTCGCCTGCGAGACAGGTTTCATGCCGAACCGATGATCCAGAGCGTGGAATTGCTG
>CBDUEF010000360.1:0-3392 GCA_965366095.1 uncultured Cypionkella sp.
CGGTTCCTGCCCGGCGGGTTTTATTACAAGACCTTCATGTATCCGCGCGCGGCGTGGAAACATGTGTTCGAGCCGATCATCCGCCAGTCGGCTGGCCTTGGCAAAGCGCCCAAAGACCGCGATGCGGATCGTTATGAGCATACATATGCCTTTTGCGATGTCATGGTTGTCGGCGGCGGCATCTCGGGCCTGCAAGCGGCGCTGATAGCGGCGCAGGCGGGGGCAAAGGTGATCCTTGTTGAGCAAAACGCCCATTGGGGCGGCCGCGCTCCGGTAGATGGCGATGTGATCGACGGCAAGCCTGCGGGCGTGTGGGTGGATGCCACTGTCGCCGCTTTGGCTGCGATGGACAATGTGACCCTGCGCAACCGCTGCATGGGCGCGGGCGTTTACGATCACGGCTATGTGCTGGCCGATGAGAAGGTGGCCGATCACACTCCGGGCGATGGGCGCCCGAAACACCGCTTGTGGCGCATTCGTGCGGCGCGCATTGTCACCGCGACAGGCGCGATCGAGCGGCCCTTGTCCTTTGCTGGCAACGATATTCCGGGCGTGATGCTGGCGGCGTCGGTGCGCGATTATATTGTGAACCATGCGGTTTCGCCAGGCGATCGCACCGTTGTCGTCACCAATAATGACGACGGCTATCGCACGGCGCTTGCCTTGAAATCGGCGGGGCTGGAAGTGCCTTGCATCATCGATGCGCGGACCAATCTGGCGGGCGCTTTGCCTGCGCGTGCCAAAGCGATGGGGATCAGGATTGAGACGGGCCGGGCGATTGCCAAGGTCAAGGGGGGCAAGCGTGTTACCGGCGTTGCAGTTTGTGTGCAGGCCGGGCAGGGCGCGGTCTTGGAAGAGATTGCTTGCGATGCGGTGGCGATGTCGGGCGGCTGGTCGCCGGTGGTTCACCTCTGGAGCCATTGCGGCGGCAAGCTGACCTGGAACACAGATCACGCCCATTTCCGCCCCGATGCCACCCGCCCACCGACCAATCAGGACGGCGCGGCGATGGTCACGGCGGTTGGCAATGCCAATGGCGCGATGACTGCAGTCGAAGCGATGGCAGATGTGGCGGCGCAGATGGCGGCATTGCTCAAAGAGATGGGGCTGAAATCCAAGACTCCAGCCATGACGGCCGAAGCGGTGGATGAGGCCGCGATGGAAGCGGTCTGGATCATGCCGCAGGGGGCAACCTCGGCGATGAAAGCCAAGATGTGGCTGGATTATCAGAATGACGTGAAAGTGTCCGACGTGCAATTGGCCGCGCGTGAGGGTTATGAATCGGTTGAGCATACCAAGCGTTATACCACGCTGGGGATGGCGACCGATCAGGGGAAGCTGTCGAACATCAACGGGTTGGCCGTTTTGGCCGGATCGTTGAATGCCGATATCCCTCAAGTGGGCACCACGACGTTCCGCCCGCCCTATACTCCGGTCACTCTGGGGGCTTTGGCAGGCGAGTCGCGTGGCGAGATCTTCCAACCGATCCGCCGCACCCCGATGCAAAGCTGGCATGAGGCGCAAAAGGCCTATCTTGAGCCGGTCGGCCATTGGCGCAGGCCCTATTGCTTCCCGCGCGGGGCGGAAAGCCATGCGCAGGCGGTCGAGCGTGAAGTCTTGAACACCCGCGCAGCCCTTGGGTTGTTGGATGCCTCGACGCTGGGCAAGATTATCGTCAAAGGCCCGGATGCGGGGAAATTCCTCGACATGCTTTACACCGGCGTGATGAGCAGCCTGCCCGTTGGCAAGTGCCGTTATGGGCTGATGTGTGGCGAAAGCGGCTTTTTGTCGGATGACGGCGTGGTGGCGCGCATTGATGAGGACACTTGGCTTTGCCATACCACTTCGGGCGGTGCAGATCGCATCCACGCCTGGATGGAGGATTGGCTGCAATGCGAATGGTGGGATTGGCAGGTCTATACCGCCAATGTGACCGAGCAATATGCGCAGGTGGCCGTGGTTGGTCCGAACGCGCGCAAGCTGTTGCAAAAGCTGGGGGGAATGGATGTTTCCAAGGAAACGCTGCCCTTCATGCAATGGGCCGATGGCACTTTGGCCGGGTTCCCGGTGCGGGTCTATCGGATCAGCTTTTCGGGCGAATTGTCCTACGAGATCGCGGTTCCGGCAAGCCTCGGGGCGGCCTTCTGGGAGGCTTGCCACAAAGCGGGCGCGGAATTTGGCGCGATGCCCTATGGCACCGAGGCTTTGCACGTCATGCGGGCCGAAAAGGGCTTTATCATGATCGGTGATGAAACCGACGGCACGATCATTCCTCAGGATCTGGGGCTGTCTTGGGCGATTTCCAAGAAGAAAGCCGACTTCCTTGGCAAGCGTGGGCAAGAGCGCAGTTTCCTTGCCTCGGCTGACCGCTGGCAGTTGACCGGGTTTGAAACCTTGGACGGTTCGGTTATCCCGGACGGGGCCTATATCGTTGAGGACGGCCACAATGCCAACGGACAGCGCAACGTGCAAGGGCGAGTGACTTCAACCTATTACAGCCCGACCTTAAAGCGCGGGATTGCGATGGGATTGATCCGTCATGCGCCCAAGAGGATGGGCGAAGTGGTGGAATTCACCGCAGGTGCGACGGGCACCATCAAGGCCAAGATTGTTGACCAAGTGTTCTTTGATAAAGACGGGGAAAAGCAGAATGTCTGATCCAGTAAGCGCCCTCGGGCATGCGTCTTTCAACGGCTTTGCTGCGGTGCAAGAGATCGGGCCTTTGGGCATGATCGCTTTGCGTGCCAAGGCGGATGTGAAGGGCTTGGATAAAGCGATCAAGGCGGCGGTGGGCTTGGGCCTTCCGGCCAAGCGCGAGATCGAACGGGCCGGCGACAAAGCGGCGGCTTGGATGAGCCCGGATGAATATCTGCTGGTCATGCCTTATGCCGAGACGGCTGCAGCCATGGATGCGTTGGATAAGGCCCTGAAGGGGCAGCATTATCTGGCGGCGGTGGTGTCTGATGCCCGTGCAGTCTTCCGTATTCAGGGACCGAAGGCCGATCAGGTTCTGGCCAAGCTGTCGCCGGTTGATCTGGGGGCGATGGGGCCAAAAGAGTTGCGCCGGACTCGTGCGGCACAGGTGGCTGCGGCGTTTTGGATGGCCGATGGCGGCTACACTCTGGTCTGTTTCCGCTCGGTCGCCAGTTATGTGATGGGGCTTTTGACCCATTCGGCAATGCCCGGTTCTGAGATTGAGTGATCAATTGGGCGGGAGCTGACCCCGCCCACTCTTTCCGCCGATTGACCGCTGGTGCGAAGCCTGTGACCCTGTAGGGGATTTCACCGGAGGTGTTTCTATGATTCGCCAAGTTGTTACGGCTGGGGTGTTTTGCCTGTTAGCGGGGGCGGCCGGGGCCGACTCCGTGACAACCATTTGCACATTGCAGATA